>JBEEIV010000286.1:0-2778 GCA_041169645.1 Bacteroidota bacterium | reverse complement strand
TAACCTTCGGTTTTATTCAAACCGTGGTGTCAATTGGTCTTTTTCTCTTGGGAAGTGCGACAGTCACCGGACTCATTTAAGCTTTGTCCTTTTTTCTTCGTTCCTTTTGTTTCTTCCGCTTATTTTTCTTTTCGGTTTTCGGAGAAATGTCATTTGGGTCATCGTCTTCAGTTATACCACTTGATTTTTCTGTTTTATTAATATCAAAAAGTACTTTTTTATCGCCGTATTCATCGATTTCCATCTCGTATTGCTTGGCACCTTTCTTGTCATATATGGTTTGGTGAATCGTTTTACCCTTTTCATCGTTCACCAAGTGTTCTCCAACCGCAAGGTCTTTTTTGAAGGTGCTTTTAGCGAGGATCATTCCTTCTTCATTATAGGTGATAAAATCTCCATCTTTTTGATCCATGGTCCACATTTCTATTCCAGCTTCTTTGCCATTGCTGTAGAAATACGTTTGCTTCCCGTTTTTCTTGCCTTCCTTGTAGCTTAAACTCACTTCTACTTTACCTTCAGCGTTAAAGGTGATGTGTGTTCCGTCTAATACACCATTTTTATAGGTTAAAATCTTGGATCGTTTTCCGTCGGGATAGTACTCACGTTGAATGCCCTCTCTAATATCGTTTCGGAAATTCATAAACAGGACGGTATCGCCATTTCGATTAAATTCTTTGGAGACGCCATTCAGTTTTCCATTGAGATAGGTTTCTTCTTTGTTTAACTGTCCAGTAGAATCGTAGAAAAATTGTTGAGGCCCATTTTTAATCCCAATAATGTGCTTTTCGATGGCTTTTATGCATCCTGAACTGTAGTAGGAAGTATCTGACCCATCTCTTTTTCCGTTAATGCACGTGATTTCAGTTAATACGAATCCACCCCGGTTCCATGTTTGACCAGTACCATTGAACGGTGTATACCAATCTTTGGTTAAGACATAGGTATTAATTTCTTGATCAAAAGATACTTGATCGTAAAGGTTTAAATATTTCTTTGGTTCAGCTTTCTTTTTTACATTACCGCAAGGACTTTTTACTTGGCTATTCGCTGCACTAAAAAGTAGAATTAGGAGAAGTGTTAAGTGATTTTTCATGATTTCAACAAGGTTAACGCGTCCTTCATTTGTTTTGGTATTTCAATCGTTTTTTGCTTGTTGCTGTTAAAGCAAACCAATTTGCTTGATCCTGTCGCACACAAGGTCTTACCTACAAATACCTGATAGGCTAAGGTAAAACTCTTAGTACCTATTTCGGTTACAGAAACTGTTATTTTAGGGCGGTCATGCAAGCGAATGGAGCTTAAATAGGTGGCTTCGTTGGTCACTAATACAACGCCTTGCTCCATCCAATCCCATGCTGTGCCAAGGAGTGGGTGAAAATAATGAATCCTGGCCATTTCGAAATAACTGAAATAAGTTACATTGTTTACATGACCCAAGAAATCAATGTCAGCAAATCTTACTTGTACTTCGAAGGGACTAATTTCTATCAAGTTGTTGGAATTGAGAATTATTACTTTTGAATTCAGGTACTATTTCCTTCATAGTGGCCACTCGTTGCATGATGTTGTTTGGTTGTTCTAATAGCAAGCTAACTTGTTGTTCAAACGTTGCCGAGATTGCTCTTGTTTTTGCTATTAAAATCTTCGGATGGTGGGTTGGTAATGTGGTTTCATTGTCGGCTAATAGTTCTTCATATAGTTTCTCTCCCGGGCGTAATCCTGTAATTTTAATCTCAATGTCTTTATTTGGCTCAAGACCATTCAAGAGGATCATTTTTGTGGCAAGGTCAATGATTCGCACTGATTCCCCCATGTCGAATACAAAGATTTCCCCACCATTTCCCATAGAAAATGCTTCTAAAACCAATTGGCAAGCTTCGGGAATAGTCATGAAATATCTGGTAATCCGTTCGTCGGTTACACTAATAGGGCCTCCTTCTTCGATCTGCCGCTGAAAAAGTGGAATAACTGAGCCGTTTGAACCCAAGACATTTCCAAACCGGGTGGTAATAAATTTTGTAATTCCACGATCATTGGTGTGTTGAACTATCATTTCGGCAATTCGCTTACTTGCGCCCATGATATTTGTGGGATTCACTGCTTTGTCAGTTGAAACAAATATAAATTTCTCAATTTGAAATTGTATTGCACATTCAGTGAGATTTTTAGTTCCTTTAATGTTGGTAGTGATTGCCTCTTGAGGATTTTCTTCCATCAGGGGAACATGTTTATACGCTGCTGCATGAAAGACAATGTCTGGTTTATGTGTTTCAAAGAGCTCAAGTAATGCCGTTTTGTTTCTAATGTCTCCCACACAAAAATGAATGTGCTTTGCTTGTTCATTAGAAATCAGCATTTGCTGTAAATCATATAACGCAGATTCTGCTTGATCAATTAGAATGATTTTGCGCACAGCATATTTTATGACTTCTTTCGTAATTCCACTGCCAATCGATCCTGCCGCCCCGGTAATGAGAATTGTTTTATCATGTAATTCCGCTGATAGCCTCTCATGGTTTAGTTGAATATGTGCCCTTCCTAACAGCTCTGAAATATCAACTTTCCCTATTTTTTTTGGTGTCAGTTCGCCATTTACCCATGTGTTTGGGTCTTGAACCCGCTGAATTTTTACCTGCTTAGAAAGACATACATCTACTAAGGTTCGAAGTAATTCTGGTTTTGGTTTTCTTATGGCAACAATAACTTTCTCAATGTTCATTTCAGTTAATAGTCGCTCCAATTGCTCGGCATCGTAGACTTTGATTCCGTCAATCCGAT
>JBEEIV010000285.1:0-4091 GCA_041169645.1 Bacteroidota bacterium | reverse complement strand
CAAATCAACGAATAAAGGTGACGACTGGCAAAGCATTTCTCCTGATTTAACGCAGCAAATTGACCGCAATGAACTAGAGGTTATGGACCAAGTATGGACCATTGACGCGGTGATGAAAAATGCCTCTACTACGGTTTACGGAAACATTGTTGCCTTGGATGAGTCTCCGGTTAAAAAAGGATTATTGTACGTAGGAACCGACGATGGTTTGATACAAGTTTCTGAAAACGATGGACAAAGTTGGACAAAATACGGTGTTTTCCCGGGTGTACCAGTGTATTCTCGAGTGAATATGTTGACGGCAAGTTTGCATGAAGAAAATGTGGTTTACGCTGTATTTAATCCGCAGAGGTCTGGTGATTTTAAACCGTATGTACTGAAGTCTATGGACAAAGGAAAAACGTGGACAAATATCACCAACAACCTACCTGTTCGCGGAAACAGCTACTGTTTAAAACAAGATCACGTTGATCCGAATTTATTGTTTGTCGGCACGGAATTTGGCGCCTTCTTTACCACAGATGGCGGATTGAACTGGACGAAATTAGCTGGCTTACCTACTGTAGCGGTATATGATCTAGACATTCAAAAACGTGAAAACGACCTAGTTGCCGCAACGTTTGGACGCGGGTTTTATGTCCTGGATAATTACACTCCACTTCGTTCTTTATCAAAGGCAAACTTGGACAAAAAAGCACATTTATTTCCAATAAAAGATGCATTGTCCTATGTTCCAGCAGATCCACTCGGATTGGACGGAACTGGGTTCCAAGGTCATAACATGTGGGCGTCGAAAAATCCTTCTTTTGGTGCTGTTTTTACCTTGTATGTGAAAGATGAATACAAAACCTTGAAAAATGTACGTCAAGAGAAGGAGCAAGCGTTGGAAAAAGACAAGAAAAATGTGACCTATCCAACGTTTAATGATTTGCGTAAAGAAGAATTGGACGAAGAAGCAAAATTGATTTGGGTGATTTCAGATGCCAGTGGTAAGGAAGTTCGCCGCATGTCTACTGCTCCTTCCAAAGGAATGAGTCGAACTACTTGGGACCTCCGATCGAATGCCACCAATCCAATTGGTTCAGGTGGAAACGGATTTCTTGTGGCACCTGGCACCTATTACGTGAGTATTACATTGGTGAAAAATGGTGCAGTCGAAGAATTAATCGCCAAAACTCCTTTTGTCGTAAAAGCATTGAACAACCAAACACTGGTGGCTAAGAATCCGCAAGAATTGGCTGCTTTTAGAGCAGAGGTAGCTGAATTGAATCGCAAAGTTTCCGGAGCTGGAAGACTAATGGGGGAAATGAATGATGAAATCGAATTAATGGAAAAAGCAATTACCGACTATCCAAACACTGACATCAGCTTATTGAAGGAAATAAAAGAGTTAAAAACAATCATGTATGATTGCAATATATTGATGAACGGAGATGGAATTCGCGCTAAGCATGAATTTGAAGTGGCGCCAAGCATTCAATCGCGCCTAGGCATGGTAGAATATCAATTGTACGATAATACTGCTGGAGTAAGTAGTACACATAAAGCGAATAAGGCAATTGTGGAGGCTGAATACCTTGAAGTGCGAACTAAATTAGATGAGGTCATCCAACGTGTTCAAGCCCTACAACTTAAATTGGATGGTGTTCCAATTCCGTATACGAAGTCGAAAGAAAACTGGAAGGAAGATTAACTTCTGAAGCACATAAAAAAAGTCCTGACAATGCTGCCAGGACTTTTTTTTGATTCCTTATTTCTAATGCTTATTCTCCAAATCGTTCAATCACTTGTTGGGTTACTCCGGTGTTGGAGAATCCTCCATCATGGAATAAGTTCTGCATGGTGACATAACGCGTTAAATCAGAGAACATCGTGATGCAATAGTCAGCGCAAGCAACAGCGGAGGCATTTCCTAACGGAGACATTTGCTCAGAGAAATTGATGAATTCCTTGAATCCTTTGATTCCTTGTCCAGCTGTAGTAACTGTTGGTGACTGAGAAATGGTGTTCACACGTACTTTTTTGGCAATACCATAGTGGTAACCGAACGAACGTGCAATTGACTCAAGCAATGATTTTGCGTCTGCCATATCGTTGTAGTCAGGGAAAATACGTTGTGCCGCAATATAAGAAAGGGCGATAACAGATCCCCATTCGTTCATAGCGTCATGTTTGTACAAAGTTGCTAAGGTCTTGTGTAAAGAGATAGCAGATACATCCATGGATTGATTGTAGTAATTATAATCGTTTTCAGTGTAGTGTTTTCCCTTACGCACGTTTGGTGACATACCAATCGAATGTAATACGAAATCAATTTTACCTCCAAGAATTTCTTGAGCTTGGGTGATCAAGTTTGTTAAATCTTCGATGCTCGTAGCATCAGCAGGAATGACTTGGCTCCCCGTTTCTGCTGCTAGGGCATTAATTTCACCCATACGCATTGCAATTGGGGCATTCGTCAAAACAAACGTTGCACCTTCTTCGTGTGCTCGTTGAGCAACTTTCCATGCAATTGATTGATCGTTTAATGCACCAAAAATAATTCCTCTTTTTCCTTTTAGTAAGTTATTTGCCATGTAGTTTCAATTTTAAACAAAAGTAATCAATCTTATTTTTCCAACACCGATTTTAATTTTTTCAATCCGCCTTCCAAATCGGTTCCAATCATGTCCTCGAAATTTAATAGGTAGGAAAGTGCGTTCCATGGATACGGTGAATTCCCTCTGAATCCCCAAATCACACGCGTTTTGTTAGCATTAATACTGCTCGTTTCAAAAAAAGCATCGTCTTCGTTTTCAAAAGGAACCTTAAATTTCAAGTGCATGTCAATGCGTTCCCCTGGCGTTAATTTGACAAGTTCCATGGATCCTGTTCCCACATTTTCATCTTTACTTTCCCATGCAGAGATAAATCCAACCGTGCCATCTGTACCCGTGTATGTTTTCTTCATTTTGGGGTCCTTTCTTGCCCAAACGCTAAATTGATCTTGATTTTTCAAATGGGATAAGTAGAGGTAAACACTATCTTTTGGAAGCGAGACGTCAATGCTTCGCTCTACCTTGAATTCTTTCGGTGCAAATAAGCCAATGATTAAAACAATGGCAATAAGTGACAAGATGAAGATAAAGATTCGTTTTAACCACTTTTTCATATCATTTGTTTTATGAGTATCACGAAGCTAAGTAAAAAGTTTGAATCAATCCTACGGATTATTTCTGCTCATTGTCGATTCGCAATAATTTGCGCTCTGCCCAAAAAGTGCCAAAGGGAACAAAAGCAGCGATAAATAACAGGAGTGACTTTTGAAAAGAAAATGATTTCCCGAAGAAAAACTGCGCTAAATACACGCAATAAAGGATAAATAAAATGCCATGAATCCATCCCACAATTTTATTGGGGAGTTCTATTTCATGCATTCTTTTCAAGTACATCGTTACCAATAAGCCAATCCATGAGCATCCTTCTGCAATGGCTACTTTTTGAAATTGTTGAATTTTAGTCATGTTTATTTTTTTACTTGTTGTTCCAATTCTTTTAATTGATCTCGAAAACGAGCTGCTTCGATGAAATCTAATTCTTTGGCCGCTTTTTCCATCGCTTTTTTCGTTGCTTTTATTCGTGCTTCCAGTTCTTTCGGATTCACATACGTTTGAACTGGTTCTGCTGCGAGTTGCGCCTGCATTTCTTGGGTATATTTAAGTTGTCGACCAGCGGTATCCCCGTCAGCAACTTTTGTGGATTCCATGATTTTCTCTTTCGATTTATTCAAAGCGGTGGGAACCAAACCATGTTCAATGTTGTAAGCAATTTGCATGGCTCTTCTTCGCTCCGTTTCAGAAATGGTACGTCGCATTGAATCTGTTATTTTGTCTGCGTACATAAACACTTTCCCATTGACATTTCTTGCCGCTCTACCAACTGTTTGAACCAAGGACCGCTCATTTCTCAAGAATCCTTCTTTATCGGCATCGAGAATGGCAACCAATGAAACTTCTGGCAAATCAAGTCCTTCCCGAAGTAAGTTTACACCGATGAGTACATCAAAATCACCTAAACGAAGTTGCCGTAAGATTTCGACACGTTCGATGGTG
>JBEEIV010000284.1:0-3179 GCA_041169645.1 Bacteroidota bacterium | reverse complement strand
CTTAAAAAAGGCTTCGGAAGTTTGGGACGGAGGTTACGCGATGGCAGGATTATTGGGTCATGGAGATGCTTTTGTGCTGCGCGATCCAAATGGAATCAGACCTGCGTTTTGGTACGAGGATGATGAAATCTGTGTAGTGGCTTCTGAACGACCTGTTATTCAAACTGCATTCAATTTAACCAGTGATCAAATTCATGAACTTCAACCGGGACACGCACTAATTGTTCGTAAAAATGGCGAGGTTAAAGAAGAATTAATCAATGCTCCAAGGGAAATTAAAAAATGCTCCTTTGAACGCATTTACTTTTCACGTGGTTCAGACACAGATATTTACAAAGAGCGAAAAGCATTGGGTAGACTCATTGTCGATCAAGTACTCGAATCAGTGGATCATGATTTCGATAATAGCGTTTTCTCCTTTATTCCTAATACTGCCGAGGTATCATTTTACGGATTAATCAAAGGACTTGAGGAAAATTTGAACCAGCAGAAAATCAAGCAAATTCAAGCACTTGGTTCAACACCTCGCACAGAGGAAATTGAAGAAATTATTCATCGAAGAGCACGGATTGAAAAAATCGCCATCAAAGATGCCAAATTGCGCACGTTCATTACGCAAGATGACTCCAGAGATGATCTTGTTGCACATGTTTACGACATTACCTATGGAAGTGTGCGACCTGGAACCGATAATTTAATCGTAATCGATGATAGCATCGTACGTGGAACAACTTTAAAACAAAGTATTCTACGCATTTTAGATCGACTTTCACCGAAAAAAATAGTCGTAGTCTCATCAGCCCCTCAAATCCGTTACCCTGATTGTTACGGCATTGATATGGCAAAAATGGGCGACTTTATTGCCTTTGAAGCGGCCATTCAACTGTTGCGCGATCGAAAAATGGATCATGTTATTAAGGAAGTATACGAAAAATGCTTGGATCAAGTAAATCTTCCAAAAGAGCAAGTTCGCAATTTCGTCAAAGAAATTTATGCCCCTTTTAGCAATGAGGAAATTTCTGCGAAAATCGCTGAGTTATTGACTCCTCCGTCGATTAAAGCGGAAGTTAAAATTGTTTTCCAAACAGTTGAAAACTTGCATATTGCTTGTCCAAACCACCTAGGTAATTGGTATTTTACAGGAGATTACCCAACGCCAGGCGGCAACAAGGTGGTCAACAAAGCCTTTATCAATTGGGTGGAAAAAAGAAATGAACGGGCGTATTAATTTCCCAAAATGGAAGCTGAAATAAACGCTGCCATTCCTCTTTGAGCTTCTACAAAATCCATGATTTCCTGACTCCGTTTTTCTTGATTTTGCAAGAGCGTATTGACCTTTTCTACAAATTCGTTACCGTTCTCGACTTCAAGTGCGAACCCCTTTTGAAGGAAAAGATCTGCCTCTGGAAATTTATGGTGAATTGGGCCAAAAAGAATGGGGAGACCGTAAACCGCTGGTTCTAGGATGTTATGTAAACTACCCGTATACCCACCTCCAACAAATGCAAGCGATCCATATTGATATGCTGAACTTAATAATCCAATGCAATCTAATATCAACACTTGTGCAGACCCAAGTTGTTCCCATGAAGCTTCATTACTTAATTGTGTATATCGCAAAGCATTCGGAAACATGAGGCAAATGGAATCTAAGTGTTTTTCAGTCAAATCATGTGGTGCAATGATCACTTTAAATCCTTCTAACGAAGTCAAAGATGCACGAAGGATTTCTTCTTCTTTCGGCCAAGAACTTCCAAGAATAAGCACGTTTTTTTCGTTCGTAAATGCTGCTAAAACAGGATTTGAATTCTTCGTTGTTTGCTCCTTGGCCTGTGCAACACGTTCATACCTCAAATCGCCGGTAACCGTGTGATTATCTAATCCCATCCGTTGTAGTAACGCCGCACTGTTATCATTTTGAACATAAAAATGACCGATGTTTTTTAGTGCTTTTCGAAAAAAATGTCCGTACCATTTAAAATACACTTGGTTTTTACGAAAGATGGCTGAAACGGCAACTGTTTTTATCTTTTTTTCTCCCAAAACATGTAACAGATTGGGCCAAAATTCATATTTAACAAAGATGGCTAGATCCGGCCGAACGATTTTGACAAAATCGCGCGCATTTGACCTTGTATCTAAAGGCAAGTAACAAGCGGCGTCAACCAGCGCTCCTCGTTTTTGATAATGCTCCATGCCCGATGGAGAAAAAAAAGTAACGAATAAAAAATAACTCGGGTCTTTTTCTTTCATCGATTGCATCAGTGGTAATCCTTGGTCGAATTCACCAAGTGAGGCACAATGAAACCAAAGTATTTTTCGGTCTGTTGGTAATGCTCGCTTCAATTGCTGCCTCCAATTCACTCGTCCATTTACCCATAATTTCGACTTTAGATTGAATCGCGCAGCTAGCTGCATAAATGCACCTAAACAATGAATGAAAATGGAGTAAATAAAAGACAAGCTATTTAATTTACGGTAAAAATAAATGAATTTATTGATAACGCTTTCAAGAACCAACAGACCCAGGTTATGAGTTGAATCGTTTACCAATCCATAAAAAAGAAGTGATTTTAATTGTAATAATATTCCTTGGGCTTTTTCGAGTAGAACGGAATGTACCATCCAATGCGAATACCGGTTTGCAAATCGATGCGCATCGCAGTGGAAACAGGCACATTAGGCTGGTCATAATTTAAGTTGCGTCGATTATAGGTCAATCCTTGTTGAAAATAGAAACCGGCATAAAAATTTAAAGGTCCACCGTTGTTCAGAAATGAATAACCCACAAATTGATGGAAATTTATTCCAGTCGTCATTCGGTCATATCCACGTTTGTAGTTTAATTCAATTTGCGGAACGACTTGATCATTCGTTTCAATGCGCATGTGATGTAACAGATAGCCTATTCCACCATGCACCATAATTCCTGAATTTGCATTTGATTTACTCAATGGGAATAGCCTTCCAACACTGACATTCGCATTAAATCCTCTCGGATAAACAAGTACCTTGGCGATATCTCCATTGATATCAGTAATGTTTCCTTTGTCATCAACCAAGTGATCAAAGAGGCCAGTGATTTTTACTTGATTTCCAAAAATAAAATTGGCATCTGCACCAAAATACCATTGATTTTCCAATTTATATCCTGCAGAAAACCCTAAATTATTTAAGAA
>JBEEIV010000283.1:0-6841 GCA_041169645.1 Bacteroidota bacterium | reverse complement strand
GTTTCCAATGTTAATAGAAAAGAGAGAACCATGAATACCATTCCAAGTTTTTCAAAGAGCCAATCCATGCGGTAAATGAATCTTACCTGAATGAAAGGCAGTTGTTGAATGTCAATTAACAATTTCTTGCTAAATAGAAAAAGGATTAATCCCACAAAAAACATGATCAGCATAAAGAGTGGCGTTTTAACTTTTTCCTTGAATTGAAAAAGAATTACTCCAATCATTGCACCAAACATCGTGTACCCCATATTCGGAGTAATGGGAAACTCCGAACTTTGTCCATGGAATATATTTTGAATAAATGTTGGCGCATGTTGTGGCCAATAAGAGTCAACGGGTATCAAACCAAAATATAGATAGGAGCTAAACAAGCCAATTCCCGCAAGGGCATAATAGATCCAAAGTGGTATGAACTTGATCCATCTAGAGACTCCGTAAATCAAGATAATGGTTAAAATACCGATGCCGATGCACTGCAAGACATGGAATGAACGAAATTGTAATAGGTATCCCCAAAAAATAAGTTCTACAGCTCGTTTAATTCCCTTTCGAACACGAAGGTTTTCCCAAAATGTACTGTGCTCATTCCCTAAGAGTAAATACGTAAAAACGATGCCAGTAACTGTTAAGAAGGTTGGTGAGGTGAATCCCCTAATTAACAACCAATAGTGATAAATGGGATTGGATTCATCCCTTAAGTTTTGTGCTAGTGCATCATCTACGAAGTGACCTTCTAGCATTAATAGAATCGCAATTGATCGAGCAATATCAATGAAGTAGAATCGATTTTTTAATGGGCCTGGCTCAGTTGCTAAAACATTACTCATTGGATGTGATTTCGCCCGCAAGTTACGAAAGAATGCTTGATTGGCCCCTAAATTATTCTTGCGAAAAAGAAAGAATTTCAGTTGACACGAATTTGTTCCGGGTATTTTGATCGCGATTCGATGATTTCGGTTGAAATTTGTATGTGAATCTTATTTCACAATTGAAACATGAATATCCTTCCTTTCTTTTGTAATAATATTTTCAATCGTAATTGTTGTGTTAAAAGGAAGGTCTCGTTTAATCAATTCTATTGGCAATTGAACCAATTGATTTGGTTGAATTTGAAGGTAGTTTTGAACCTTAATGTGATTTCCTGAATCTGAGGTGATTTTTAATTCAAGTAATTTTTCCGTTGTATTTTGAATGCCCAAGCTCGTTTTTTCTGGAACCTTAGCGAGTGGAAAACGAACATCAAGCGAATCAATAAGAAAACTACTGCGGATACTTTTTAATTCAATGATTTCTATCCTCCTTTCTTGGGATGCTGCTTTCGAATAAACAGAGTTTTTTTGATCATAAAAGTCATCACTGGTCTCTTTATTAGCTTTTAATTCACCCATTGGAACTTCAATAAATTCTAGTTGGGGATACGCTCCATTCATGAATGTGGCAAATTTCCCTTGCTGTATTTCTTCAAAATAATTTTTAAGCGATTGAATCCTGCGCTTTGTTAAATGAACGTTATAATCGGTTTTAGCTAATGGACTGGCAAATCCTTGTACCATCAATTGAACCTTATTCCCTTTTTGTAGCTCCTCCCATACCTGATTCGTAAAGCGATTCAAGTCATTTATTCCTTTTTTAACTTCCTCTTCAAAAAATTGATTCAGTTCAATTCTTGCCTGAAGAGCTTGAATGGAATCCCTCTGCAGAACTACATTTTGCTGGTATACATCAAATTGTGCTTCGTATTTCTGATAAGAATCAATATAACTCAAATCCGTGAAATCAGATGTCGTATTCGCATCTGGTTGATCATTTTCAAAATAAAGACGGATCGGTAATTTAACGATTTCAATAGAGGAACTTTCTTGCTTGATGGTCGAATTGATTTTTTTTCTTGGAATCTCAGCAACATAGATATCACTGCAACAAGTAGGATTTTTAGCGTAGAGGCTTCCAAGGCGATTTGAGGATACAAAAGTGGAGTCCCCACTTTGAAAATAATATTGATCTGCGGCTGGACTGTTAATCGGGAGTCCTGCGTTTATCGGTGTTCCGAATTTTCCATCTCGGTATTCAGAATAAAAAACATCTTGTCCACCGAATCCAGGATACCAACTGGATGAAAAAAAGAGTCGATTTTCAATGGTGTCAAACCATGGACAAATATCATTTTCGATGGAGTTTATACCAACAACATTTTCGACGGAAAGCGGTGTCCCTTGTTCATCCAGTCGAGCAAGCCAAATGTCCATAGCGCCTTTTGTCCCCGTCCTGTTGGATGCGAAAAAAAGTACAGGTTTGCCTTCCATGCGCGTGATGTGTGGCATGGTGTTATTTGAACCATTATCATTAATCAGTTGATTCAATGAATCTAAAGGCATCCACTTTCCATCCGGTGTTCGTTTGCTGAAGACAATGGAACAGGTATAATTGAAGTCTTGGTCCTTGCAGATACTGTAGAAATACGTGAAATCCGGTGAAAAACTACCATTTCCGATACTTAGTCCATCTGGAATTAAATCCTTCAGTTTGCTTGCTTGTTGTTCTGGGTCCGATAGTGAAGCTTCAAACAAGGAAGTATGATAGCTTGGTGAATATACTTCTTGATGCTCCTCATCGATTGAATCTGCCTTCAATGAGGAAAAGTACAATCGTCCATCCAATACCGCATGACCAAATTCCGCATCGAACGAATTTATGTTTTCAGCGACAGCATTTAATTGTACCTCAAGGTCTGGACCAATTTTCATTTGTTTCAATGCCCAATTAGTCGATTCAACCTCTTGCGCAGCTTTCTTGTAGAGGTAACTTGCTTTATCTTCAGCATATTGTTTTTTTGCGGTTTTAAAGTGATCCAAGGCTTCTTTATACTTACCGTTTTGTTTTTGCATCAGGGCAAAATGGAGCAAAGCTTCAGGAAAAAGCGTTCCTTCTTCATCTTTGCTGTACACGATGGAATAATATTTCTCCGCTTGCACATAATCTTTATAGGCCCTATTGGTTTCGGCAATTTTCCATATCAACTGAATATTGTCCGGTTCAAGTTTCAAGGCTTGTTGGTAATAATCCAGTGCATAATAAAAATCACCCTTTTGATATTGTTTATCTCCAAACGCAAGGGCATCCTTTAGTTTGATTTGCTCAAAGCTCAAGAAAGGAAAAAGTAGAAAACAAATCAAATAAAATCTGGACATACGCGATGAATGATTTGTTTTGGTTTAAAACGACTGATTACATACTTGAACGAGAGTTCGAATCCTCCTCGAGCCTTGCTGGCAGGTACCAATTTGGAAAAATTTAAGTCGTAACTTACTCCTAAGTAAAGCGGACCTTTTTCATATGCTACGTTCATGGCCAAAGCATCTTTATTTCTCCACCATAAACCACCATATAATTGAATCTGATTGCGTTTTGAAAAAACATAACGTGCTAAACCGCCCATCATGAATTCCTGATATGTCCCTTGTTTGGTAAATTGTATGCTTGGTTGTAAGATCCATTCTTCGTTTAAGAAGTAATTCGCTTTTGTAAATAAACTCCAGCGGAGATCTCTTTTGACAACTTCATTATAAAAACCTTGATTTGGTCGGTTCAAATTAAAACAAGCAAGCCCAGTGCTGATTTTCCAACGATCATTAAAAGTCCAATCATCCACAATCCCCACACCTAGATTGGCATTCATTTTTGAATCGCTCTGAAAGGATTCATTGCTCGGCGCATTCGGATCAAAGACATAACCATTGTATTGATTATCAAAATATAATAATCCCCAATTTACTTGTCGATAATTGAAGCCAATAGTGACTCCAGGACGAAAAACGTGTCCATTTAAGATTGGTAATGTGAGTGGCCTACTGATGTTCAGTTGCCCCTCTAAAGTGCTTAATTTTCCATCCCCAACTTGATCATGAAAAGTTAAAAAGCCAAGTCCCCATTTTTTGTATTTCGTATCAAATGAGAACGAACTTGTGCTGAATGGGACAGTGACACTGCGCCATTGATTCCGGTAATTGGCCACAAACCTAAAATCTTCTTTAAACCCACCGGTATTGCCGGGATTCTGAAACAAAGGGTTATCATTAAATTGGGTCCAATGAATATCCTGCCCAAAAAAGATGGATCCATTCAACAGAATAAAAAAGAAAAGTCCGTATTTCATGGCAAGCTATTCATGACGAAGATACGAAATTTGCTTGTGTAAAACCATTAAGGATTTGTCAAGGAAACTGGTACGATTTTACCATTCATATAGTGCTGCGCATGGAATGAAAAGTCCTCAATAAAAGTCGCCATTTGCTCAGGACTCAGCGGTGCTTCATATCCGGGAAATGCTTCAGCTAACATCTCTGTTTGTACAGCACCCAGACAAAGGCAATTCATTTTGATATTCGAACTTTTGAACTCTTCAGCAAAGAGTTCTGTAAAAGAACACAACGCAGCTTTTGAGGTTGAATATGCCGCCAAACCAGCGAATTTCATACTTCCCTGAAATCCCCCCATAGAACTGATGTTCACAATGTGAGCACCTTCAGGATTTAATTTAGGAAGAAGGCATTGGATGCTTTCCATCACGCCAATTACGTTCACTTGATAAGACGTGGTAATATCTTCGTGACTTAAAGCAGAAAAAGGTTTATTGACTAAAAATCCAGCATTTTCGACCAATACGTCAATCAAAGGAAGTTGGTCAAGAATATGACTAAATTGATTTTTTACATCAGCACTTAAATCGAGCGAAAAACAAGTCACATTTTTTTCTGTGAAAAGCGATTCCATTGCTTTTAAATTTCGAGAAAAGGCGAAAACATGATGGTTTGGATTTGCCGCGTAACGCCTAACCAACGCTGCGCCAATCCCCCTACTTGCACCGATTACAACAATCTGCTTATTCATCGAAACTTACAATTAATTCTTCGCTCGTTGGAAATGCTTGACACGTTAAAATATAACCGTTTTGTACCTCTTCATCTGTTAAAGAAAAATTAGAACGCATTTTAGCTGAGCCTTTTAAAACTTTTGCCCGACAAGAACAACATACGCCACCACGACAAGAGTAGGGTGCATCTAGTCCATTTTTTTCTGCTAATTCCAAAACGCTTTGTGAGTCACCTTTCATGATAAATGATGCGGTTTCTCCATCGATCATTACTTTTACTTGGCTTTCCCCTTTAAATGCGATGGCTTCAACTTTAGCCTTACTATCGACCGCAGTAAAGAGTTCAACTTGAATTTTATTTTGAGGGACCCCAAAAAACGCTAGGCATTCCTGCATATCTTCTACCAATCCAGCTGGACCACAGATGAAAAATGCATCTGCTTGCAATAAAGAAAGGTTTTCTTTGATTTTCTCAGTAAATCGATCTTTTGTTAAACGACCAGCTTCATAGCCCGAAACCGTTTCTTTGCTTAAAAAATGGGTGCAATGAACAGTAGGTAAGTTTGACAATTCATTTTCGAAAAGTACTTTCGCTTTCGTTTGACTCCCGTAGAATAAGTGCATATTCTTTGAGGCATCCAAGTGTTTTGCTATGGAAAGTATCGGAGTGATACCACTTCCGGCTGCCAAACAAACAATGTGCTTAGCTTGCACATCCAATTTAAAATTACCCTCAGGTTTGGAAATCCAAATGGGAAAATCAATGGTGGTTTGATCATTCAAAAAATTAGATACAATTCCTTTATCAATTCGCTTAACAGCAACAGCAAGTTTTTCTTTTGGTCCGCTGCAAATGGAATAGGAACGACGCTCTTTTTTACCGTTTACAAGGACCTCTAAATTAATGTATTGTCCAGGAATGAATTGAAAGTGATTCGCCAATCCACTAGGTATGTCGAAAGACACTTGAACAGCATCCGAATTTAGTTTCGTTAATTCAGCTACTGAAACAGCGTAATAACCCTTGCTAACAGCATTGTTTTCTTGTGAATCTGTTTTTTTAAATCGATCAAAAAATCCCATATGTTTAGTCGTCAAATGATACAAGAACTTCCTCGCTCGTAGGATGTGCTTGACAAGTTAATATATATCCAGCCTCAACTTCTTCAGGTGTTAAAGCATAATTTAAATCCATACGCACGCTACCTTTCAAAACTTTTGCTTTGCACGTACAACACACACCTCCTTTACATGCATAAGGAACATCAGATCCCGCTTTGTAAGCGGCATCTAATATGGTCATGCCGTTTGAATCCAATGGGAATTCAACAGCGTCATCGTCCATAATGACTGTTACTTTTGTCGAAAGTTGTTCTCCTTCTACTTTGTTTGTTTTCGCCTTCGCTGCAGCTCCTGAATGAAATAATTCGAAGTGAATGCTTTTTTCTGAAATACCTTTTGTCACTAGTGCGGACTTCACATCCAAAATCATCTGTTCAGGACCACAGATAAATACATCATCGATTTGCTCATTTTGCAAAAATGCTTTGTGCAAATCCAGGCATTTCTGTTCGTCGATGCGTCCTTTTTGAATAGCATTACCTAAATTTTCTCTAGAGAATAAATGAATCAAACAAAAACGACTTAAATAAGCATTTTTGAGGTTCTCCAATTCTTCTCGAAAAATCACTTCGGAAAATCCTTGATTTCCATAAAACATGGTGACATGACTTTTGGGCTCCTCGCGAAGAATGGACTTTAAAATGGAAAAAATGGGAGTAACACCACTTCCAGCGGCAAAGAGCACATATGATTTTTCGTTTTCTGGATGCGTCTCCAATTTGAAATTACCCATTGGATTCATGACATCCAGGTAGTGTCCCTCTTGTAAATTTGTCAAGGCATGCGTGGAAAAAACACCATTTTCTACCTGTTTGATTGCTACGCGCCACTCCTTGTCGGAAGGAG
>JBEEIV010000282.1:0-5324 GCA_041169645.1 Bacteroidota bacterium | reverse complement strand
CCATCCAAACGAAGAATCAAACATTTGAGCATCGCGTCCAAATGCGCTACTCGTCTTGGAAATCACCCATGGACCACGTGTCATGTGTTCCACTCCACCAGCAATATAGATATCACCTGCTCCATCTTTAATAGCTCTACCAGCATTCACCGCCGCAGCCAATCCAGAAGCACAAAGTCGGTTTACTGTTTCACCTGCCACTTCTTGAGGGATTCCTGCAAGCAATGAAGCCATGCGCGCCACGTTTCGGTTATCTTCACCAGCTTGATTCGCACAACCTAGAATCACATCTTCAATTTGCGTTAAATCCAAATTGGGATGTCGATCCACCAATCCTTTTAATGCATGAGCTGCTAAATCATCCGCGCGAACTGGTGCTAAACTACCACCAAAACTTCCAATTGGTGTACGAACACCATCCACTAGGTAAACTTCTTTTGACATGAATTTTAATGTTTTACCAAAGATAAACGAAAAAGCAGGAATGACCTCGAGACGAATTAATTGTTTTAAGAATTCAGATAAAAATCCGCTTGAACTTGGTTTTTTGAACGTGAATTTTTCCTAAGTTCGCAAGACATACGCAACATTAGAAAAGCCATTCATGCCACATTCAACTTATCCTTTTCACGCACTATCAACAGAGGACCTAGCATTTTTTCAGTCATTTCTAGGGACCAATGCTTTATTTTCAGAAGAGCAATTGAAGGAATATGGTCATGATGAAACCGAAGATTTATCTTTTCCACCTAGCCTGGTAGTTCGACCAGAAAACGTTGAAGAAATAGCAAAAATAATGGCGTATTGTCATGACCACGCTATTCCCGTAACACCAGCAGGAGCGCGTACTGGACTTAGTGGTGGAGCATTACCGATACATGGAGGAGTATTACTTTCCATGGAAAAATTCAACCGCATTCTACACATTGATGAAAAAAACCATCAAGTAACAACGGAACCAGGAGTCATCACGCAAGTGTTGCAAGACGCCGTTAAAGAAAAAGGATTGTTTTATCCACCTGATCCCGCAAGTAAAGGATCGTGTTTCATCGGAGGAAATGTTTCTGAAAATTCAGGCGGACCAAAAGCAGTAAAATACGGTGTAACAAAGGATTATGTTTTAAATTTAGAAGTAGTTTTACCAACCGGTGAAATCATTTGGACTGGCGCAAACGTGTTAAAAAATGCAACAGGATATAATTTAACCCAATTGCTTGTTGGTTCTGAGGGAACTTTGGGCATCATTACCAAAATCGTATTAAAATTAATTCCGCATCCAACACATGATTTATTGATGTTGGTTCCCTTCTTTGATGCGCAGAAAGCGTGTGAGGCAGTGGCTGCCATTTTTCAAGCAGGAATAACTCCTAGTGGATTGGAGTTCATGGAGCGCGATGCATTAACATGGACACAAGCATTTACAGGGGAAACGTCCATTCCTGTAGCTGAGAATCACCAGGCACATTTGATCATTGAAGTAGATGGATTTGATCCGGATCAACTCATGCTGGAATGTGAAAAAATACTAACTGTTTTGGAACAATTCGAAACAGATGAAATCCTATTTGCTGATTCGGAAGCGCAAAAAAATACGCTTTGGAGCCTAAGACGTAAAGCCGGAGAAGCGGTCAAAGCGCAATCCATTTACAAAGAAGAAGACACCGTGGTTCCACGATATGCGTTGCCTCAATTGCTTTTTCATGTGAAAGAAATCGGAAAGAAATATGGCTTTCATTCCGTTTGTTACGGCCATGCTGGAGATGGTAATCTACATGTTAACATCATCAAAGGAAATTTGAGTGATGAAAAATGGAACACTGAATTACCTATTGCAATCCGCGAGTTATTTACCGAAGTCATCAAATTAGGAGGAACGATTTCCGGTGAACACGGCATAGGTTTGGTTCAAAAACCCTACATGGATTTGGCCTTTCCAGAAGTCACCTTGAATTTAATGCGAAACATCAAACAAGTATTTGACCCCAAAGGAATTTTAAACCCTGGAAAAGTTTTTTAATGATTTCCTGGGATTTACTTCATCCACTTCAAACTTCTCGAATAAAGAAATACCCAAAGTCCGCCATACAAAACATTCAATATGATGATAAACGTTGGAACGTCTTTCGGTGTAGTGAAAAAATAACTTTGAATCACATACAAGAAACAGTAAGCGATGTATAAATGAAATCCTAATTTCCTACCTGTAAACATCAGATAAACAGCAATCAATGCTAGAATAGCCACCATTAAAATCAAGGAATTATATAAGGTGAAATTGGCATACATGTTATCAGTCATGATTTCCAGTTTGGTTAAAATCCCAGACCAATAGGACATATCCACTTTTTCAGTGGATGCAAGATTTGCCAATTGTTCCTGAGATTGTGCAAATTGAAGTTTAGCTGCTTCCAATTCATCTGCATTCGGTTTTCCAGTTATGATTCCAACAACTGAAGTCAAAACAGTCAGTGCGATGTTCGTGAAGGAAAGTATGGCAATTACCCATAAAAATTTTGGACGTTTTTCAATGATCTGTCCTTCGTTCATGTCTTTTAATTCTTCCATTTTTCCCAATTTAAGGTAACAAATTCGCGAGCCGATTTCATATCGCGCGACAAATATCGGTCTTCCGATAAAAACGGTACTACCGCTCGAAAGGCCTGATGCACTTCTTCAATTTTTTGTGAACTCTGAAGTGGACGTCTAAAATCCAATCCTTGAGCCGCATGCATGAGTTCGATTCCTAAAATCGTTTGACAGTTTTGAATCACCCGATACAATTTAGTTGCCGCATTCGCACCCATACTCACATGATCTTCTTGTCCGTTACTTGAATCAATCGTATCTATAGACGCTGGTGTACATAATTGCTTATTTTGGCTTACGATGGAAGCACAGGTATATTGCGAAATCATCATACCGGAATTCAATCCTGGATTTGCCACCAAAAAAGCGGGTAAATCCCGTGTTCCAGAAATCAATTTATACACCCGTCGCTCCGAAATACTTCCCATTTCTGCCATCGCAATGGCAAGAAAGTCCATAATTAATGCTAATGGTTGACCATGGAAATTTCCTGCAGAAACAACTTCATCCGTTTCAGGGAAAACGGTAGGATTATCCGTTACAGCGTTCATTTCGCGTTCCACAATACGCACGCAATGGTCGATTGTATCCTTACTCGCTCCATGCACTTGAGGAATGCAACGGAAAGAATAGGGATCTTGCACATGCTTCTTTTCACGAGTAATGATTTCGCTTGTCGACATTAAATTACGCATCGCTTCCGCCATTTGCATTTGTCCGTGCTGGTTGCGTATGGCATTCACATTCAACTGAAAAGGATTTAATCTCCCGTCATAGGCATCCAAAGACATTCCTGCGACAAGGATCCATTTTTCCCACAAGTCACTGGCCTCTTTTACAGCGTAACTGGCATAAGCCGACATAAACTGCGTTCCGTTCAACAAGGCAAGTCCTTCTTTGGATTGCAAAACGATTGGCGCAAGTCCAAATTTCGCATTGATTTCTGCACCTGAATAACGTTTTCCTTGGTAACTCACTTCACCTTCACCAAGTAAAGGCAAACACAAATGTGCCAATGGAGCCAAATCGCCCGATGCACCGAGACTTCCTTGCTGGTACACAATTGGATAAATCCCTTCGTTGTAGAAAAAAATGAGTCTTTCTACTGTTTGTAATTGCACGCCAGAATTACCTTTCGATAATCCCATAACCTTTAAAAACAACATGCGCTTAACGATGTCTTCTGGAACCTCCTCACCTGTTCCACAGGCATGGGACAAGACTAAGTTTCGCTGCAATGCTTCCAAATCTCCCGAAGAAATAGCCGTATCGCACAAGGAACCGAATCCAGTATTTATCCCATAAATTAAGGCGTCAGAGCCCTGCATTTTTTGATCCAAATACGTACGACATGCTAAAACCGCTTTCGCGGATTCGTTGGATAATTTTAACTTTAAATTAGCGCTTATAACCTGTTCGAATTCAGATAATTCGATATAATTTAAACTAATCGTATAATGAGACATACCTTTTTATTTTCGGACCATTTGTGCAAAATCCTTTGCGAAATAAGTCAAAATTCCATCTGCACCGGCGCGACGAATGCTTAATAGCATTTCATACACAGCTAAATCGTAATTCAACCACCCATTCTGAGCCGCAGCGTGCACCATGGCACATTCACCGCTCACATTGTAAGCTGTTATTGGAATAGGGAATTGTTCTTTCAATGCATAAATAATATCCAGATAACACAAGGCTGGTTTAACCATAAGTATGTCCGCTCCTTCTTCAAAATCCAATTGTGCTTCCAATAATGCTTCACGGCGATTAGCAGGATTCATTTGGTATGTTTTTTTATCTCCGGATTTCGGTGCCGAATTCAATGCATCGCGAAACGGACCATAGAAAGCACTGGCATATTTCGCTGTATAAGACATGATACTCGTCTCTGTAAATCCTTCCTGATCTAAGGCTTCGCGAATGACCGCAACTCGTCCATCCATCATATCCGAAGGGCCAATGATATCTACACCTGCTTGTGCCTGTGCGACAGCCATTTTTGCTAAAATTGGCAACGTTTCATCGTTCACAATTTTACCGTCAACAACCAGACCATCGTGGCCATCTGAAGAATACGGATCCATGGCAACATCGCTCATCACCACGCATTCAGGGAACCGCGATTTGATTTGACGAATGGCATCCAAATAAAAATTATCGCTAGCATAACTATAACTCGCGATTTGATCCTTCAATGCTTCATCCACAGCTGGAAAAATATCAAATGTGCGAATACCTAAATTCATGCACGATTCGATTTCCGGTAATAATTGATCAATGGACCAGCGGAAGTTATTAGGCAAAGAAGAAACTTCCTCTTTGATGTTTTTCCCATCTTTCAAAAAAATGGGATAAATTAAATTTTCGACTCCTAATTTCGTTTCTTCCACCATATGGCGAATGGCACTACTTTTACGGTTGCGTCTTGGACGAATATTCATACGATTACATTAACATTCCACCACAAACGTGCAGTGTTTGACCTGTCACATATGCGGACATATCAGAAGCTAAGAAAACCGTTGCGTTTGCCACATCAATCGGTTGCCCACCTCTTTTTAACGGAATTCCATTTCTCCATCCTTGAACCACTTCTGGATCAAGCACTTCGGTCATTTCCGTCTCAATGAATCCCGGTGCAATCGCGTTGCAACGGATGTTTCGAGATCCTAATTCCGCTGCAATGGATTTGGTAAATCCAATGAGACCAGCTTTGGAAGCCGCATAATTCGATT
>JBEEIV010000281.1:0-4170 GCA_041169645.1 Bacteroidota bacterium | reverse complement strand
CAATTTAGGTGTAGCTGTGGATCACGGCATTCGTAAAGAAGGATCTTTTTTCATTTCTGATTTTTCTCGTTCGGAACGAAACATCATGGATCAATATGAATTTGATTATGAGGTTCTAATTGAAGATGTCGAGCAATATTACATCGACATTTTAGCAGATCATAGTAAGGAGAGTCAAGGTTTAAAGAATGCTGTATGTACTGGAACATCTGGGTCCGGTGCGATGTATGTCAATCCAACGAGTCCAATAAATTTTAATTTGGGGACCATGGGTGGCTATTTAAAGTACAACGAAATGTTAGCGGAACTAGATGCAATGGTGCAGCAATACCCGAATTTAATTACAGCCAAAGCTCCTATTTCCACTTTTGTTACACATGAGAATAGACCCATTTATCAGGTGAAAATTTCGGATAATCCAAATGTGAATGAAAGCGAACCGAATGTTTTATACACGGCAATTCATCACGCACGTGAACCTATGAGTTTGATGGAAACCATCTTTTTTATGTGGTATGTATTGGAAAATTATGGTACAAACGAGGAAATCACTTACTTGGTAAATCACACACAGCTGTTTTTTGTACCATGTATTAATCCAGATGGATATGTCTACAACGAGACAACAAATCCAAATGGTGGCGGAATGTGGCGCAAAAACCGACGAAATAATGGTGGTGGTGTTTACGGTGTAGACTTAAATCGAAATTATGGTTATGGTTGGGGTACTACCGGCACAAGTACAAATACGAGTAATGATACTTATTGCGGAACAGCACCTTATTCTGAACCTGAGGTGCAAGCCATGCGTTGGTTGGTTCAAAATTATGATTTTGTAACTGCCTTTAATGCACATACTTATGCTGAAGACATCTTATTTCCGATTGGCACGACGGTAGCCGAATTTGCTGATCACCATAACTATTTTCAAGCACACAGTGATCACATGGTGGAATACAATGGCTACACTGCCATGAAAAGCTCCGCTTTGTATCCTGCTTCTGGAGATTCGGATGATTACATGTACAAAATGGATATCGGAGTTGGAGTGAAGGATACGATTTTCGTACATACACCCGAGGTTGGGACCGCATTTTGGCAACCATCTTCTGAGATTATTCCAACGTGCCAAGAAATGTTGTTTCCGAATTTAATTTTGGCCCATATCGCTCGAAATTATGTAGTGGTGAAGGATACAGACCCAATGAATATATCAGCTATGAGTGGTAATTTCAATCATTCTGCCAATCGATTGGGGCGCATGTCCGGACCTGTTACCGTTTCGATTCAACCCTTGCTTAATGTTGCATCTGTTGGAAATCCGGTGGTCTACGATATGAACTTAATGCAAACTCAGACGGGAGCAATTTCCTATACCTTAAATCCTTCCATTCAATTTGGAGACATCATCAAATACGTCATTAAAACCGACAATGGTTTATGGGTAAAACGAGATACCATTATGAAGACTTTTGGCGCTTATAATCTTCAAGTTACGGAGAATGCGAGTGCCTCGACAAATTGGACCGGAAATTGGAATACAACCACCAGTACATTTGTATCCTCTCCTCGCTGTTTTACCGATTCGCCTTCAGGGAATTATGTAAATAATGCAAATACCACTTACTCCTATGTTCCAAGCATTGATTTATCAAATGCGTACGCAGCAAAAATTAGTTTTTATGCAAAATGGAACATAGAAGCAGATTATGATTACGTACAATTTCAAGTTTCTACAGATGGTGGGTCCACCTGGATTGGTCAATGTGGAAATTATACCAACGCAGGAACAAGTGCAAACGGAAGTGTCCAACCAAACAACCAACCAATTTATGATGGAATCATGACGAATTGGGTTCTTGAAGAAATTAATTTAAGCGATTATTTGGGACAAATCATTAAAGTGCGCTTTCAATTGAGATCTGACAATGCCACCCGTAAGGACGGATTCTATTTTGATGATTTCAATATTTATTTTAATGATCAAGGTCCAGCTGTTGCGCCAACCGCACAATTTAATGCGGTGGGTTCGGTTTTTTGCTCAGGAATGTTCACCGAATTCATGGATGCCTCGCTGGATAATCCAACAACTTGGTCATGGAATTTTGGCGATGGAGGTACAGACAATGTTCAGAACCCAACGCATATTTTCGCAAATGCAGGTACATATTCGGTTCAGTTGACGGTAACCAACGCAGCTGGAAGTAATACTACCACTCAAAACATCACAGTAAATCAATCACCGAACTTGACTATTTCGACGTCAGATACGGATGGAGTTATCTGCTTAGATGGTGGACTAATCTCTTTGATTTCAGATCAAAACGGAACCGTGTTCAGTGGATCTGGCGTGATTGGTTCTTCTTTTGATCCTCTTGCCGCAGGAATTGGATTACACGTGATTTCAGCATCTTATACAGATGGAATAGGTTGTATGGCAAATGAATCTTTGTCGCTAGTCGTGGAAGACTGTGCTGCATTGACGGAATTATCCGCTAGCGGTGTTCAAGTTTTTCCCAATCCAAATCAAGGATCATTTACCTTAAAAGGATTAGATGTCGGAACCACATTTCAGGTGTATGATTTGAATGGTAAAATCATTTATGAGGGCATGTCATTGGCAACAATTGAACACATTCAACTTCCGAAAATTACCTCTGGAATTTACTACCTACAAACAACGAAAAGTGGACTTGTAGGACAATTGAAATTTGCCGTTCTAAACTAAGATTGAATAAAGGAAGCTAGTCGATCAATGTATGCTTGATACCCCATAACAAAAGGGGTAGTCTCGTGTTCACCACCCGGAACAAGCACAGATTCTTTTACTCCAGGTTTATGGTCATAAACCAATTTCCCATGGCTTATCATCGACAAAAATGAATCGTCCATTCCGTGAATCCAAAGTAAAGGAACATGAACCTTTTTGATTTCTGTTGCATTATCGATTTTTAAATCGACCAAAAAAGATCCGGGCATAGAGAGTAATGCAGCGTCTTGAATCATAATTTCAGCCGAAGCAAAAGGAGCTTCTAAAATGATTTTAGATGGTTGGAGTGGATAATCCGAAGTGTGACCCGCTACTTCACAAACAGGTGCAGATCCAAGGGAAAAACCAAACATGACAAATCGGTCGTTTGTTAATCCATGGTCTTTTAACCAAGAAATAGCCGATGAGGTTGACGCATACATGTTGTTCTCTGTTGCCAATCCTTCACTTAGGCCAAAACCTGGGTAATCGAACATCAAAACCCCATATCGTCCAAGTCCACCAATGTTGGCACATAATTTTTCTCGACACCAATAGAAGTCCATGTGGTCTTTGTTTCCATGGCAATATAAAATCACCGTATCCTGATTGATCTGATTCGTGTCTCCCACATAGATTCCTTGTACTTCCACTATTTCTCCATCCAAACTCACTGGAAAATGGACCCGGTGAATCATACTGTCAGGAACAGCAAATTGACCATTCAGTTCGAGTGAAACTTCGCCTGTGTAGGCATCCAACTGGTAACTTTCCAATTTGGCGCCATTGAATAAAAATGAATCGAGTCGCTTGCGGCAGGAAAAGAGACTAAGTGTGATCAATAGAATGGCGATGTATTTCATTATTTCAAGTGATAAGTGACACCAAAATAAAGTCCCATAGCGCCATAGTTATTTAACAAACTTGGATAATTAACGACAATATTTTGATTTGATTGATTTGGCGCGAGTAGTTTTAATTCAGCATGATAACTCCAGTTTGGACGAATCCATTGATGACCAAGTTGAAGGCTTGGAATCCAAAATTGCTCATTTGGACGTCCCTGAGATTCAATTTTATACGGATCAAACCAGTTACTGATTCCTGCATAGAAAAAGTTATAATGTTTGCTTTCTACTTTACAGAGGGCGTCTAATTGAACTGGTTTCGAATTTTTTCCATACTTGAAATAATAATTGGCGTCTAACTGTGGCCAAAAACGATTTGCGCCAGTGTAGAAATCGATCAGAATGTTCAAGCTTCCCTGCGTACTTATTCCCATTCGGTCGTTTTTCCAAATACTTTGCGACACACCTAAATCTGTTTGTCCAATTCCAAATAGCAGTGAAGTGGTGTGTAAATTTCCATATACCGTTGTTTTATTGGTCAATCCTCGTCCGTAACCAATCGATGTAAACGGA
>JBEEIV010000280.1:0-6756 GCA_041169645.1 Bacteroidota bacterium | reverse complement strand
AGGTAAAACCGAAAATTGATTCATTTATACTTGAAAAAATTATTTATTAACGCCTCCTAAACATTCGGAACATTTCGTTGTTTAAATCATATAACTTCCTAAACTACAATGAGATGAAATCGATAAAAACAGTATTCTTACTTATGATGAGCACTGTCCAGCTCTCAGTTATTGCACAAAACAACTACCTCTATGGATTAATGCGTAGCCCCGGAGTAGGGACTAATATTACTGCCGGAACTATTCATTTATCCAAACTAGATGTCAGTACTGGAACCTACACTCAAATAAGTCCAAATAGTCTAGCTTATGCTTTCAATATTACTGGATCTGCGCTAGATCCTAACACAGAGTCCTATTTTTTCGAATCATTTTCGGAATTTATTTCCGTCGATATGAATAGTGGTGTCACCTATGCTCAAAATGTTATGAGCAATCCAATTGCCACAAGTTTCTTTGATAACTTTCGTTTTAACACGAGCGATTCTACTATTTATGGACTAGCAAGAAGATCGACCACTACAGGCATCGGCCAGGTAAATGGTGAATTGTATTTGGCTACGATTGATCCACTTACAGGTGTGATTACACAAATTTCTCCGCAATCAATAGGTGCATCGTATACAGGTATTAGCAATGCCATTAATCCGCATGAGATGGTGTATTACTATTCTAAATCTTCAGAAATTATTGGACTAGATATGTATACAGGTCAAGTATATTCTAATCAAACTATTACTTTTCCACAAGGTGGAATGTTTTTTGAAAATTACACCTACAATTGTGCAGATACATCAATCTATGGCTTGATCAGGGTGAATAATACTCCACCACTGACGGTTCACTTTGGAAAAATTAATCCACAAACAGGAGTAGTGACCCGAATTTCTCAGCAAGCTCTGCCGTATAACATGTATTCTGCTAACGGAAGTTCAACCATAGATCCGATTAATGGTGTTTTTTATTTTGTCGCAACACTACCTCAAGGTGGGTACGGTGTGATCGGAGTATCTGTAGTCACAGGAACTGTTGTTAGTGAAAGTCCAATTCCAACAACAGCCAGTGGCTCTGCACTTCTTTTCGACATGATGCGACATCCTTCGGATTGCTATCAAGCGGAACCCGAGCGTTTGAATCCGAACAATGGTTCTGCTGGATCGTCGAGTCTTACAAAACCACAAATAACTGTAGCGCCAAATCCCTTTGATCAAGTGCTAAAAATTACGGCTAATTCCAATATTAACTTGCTTGTATTGCGCGATGCACAAGGAAAAACACACATAGAATTAACACCTGAATTGATGCAGTTGTCGATTGAAACTGCCGGTTTAGCAAGTGGCATCTATTTTCTTGAACTTCACACTGATAATGGACTAGAAATCGTGAAAGTGATGAAATAATCAATGAATTGAATAATAAGAAAAACCCCAAAACATTTCGATGTTGAGGGGTTTTTCTTTTTCATGGAGGATTAGTTATCGAGAAGTGATCTTGTAAATAAATGTTATTTTCATTTCTCATTCTTTTTTTATACTCAAACAATTGAAAGTCACAACGGATTTCATTCGCTTGGGTTAGCAGGATGATTCTCAAGGCCATGAATCGTATGAAAAGGATTCGTTCTCACTTTGTGGTATGGAATGAAACATTGGATTTAAACCGACCTAGAATTCGAGGTTTTTCAAGGAGCATTGTCACACCTGAATGCTGAATATTATCTTACTTTTTGGCATTGCCCCAAAAAGTAACAAAAAGGTCTAGCGCTTAAAAGATGAAACGACCCTCATCTTCCTTGTTGCTAAAATTTCTAAAACTCGCGCTCGTGCCTCGGCTCAAACAGCCAGAAATTTTTACGCAACTTCGTCGTTAGGGTTTTCGTTACATCTTTTTATGCGCGGTTAAGGATCTTATGTAGAAATGTTGTTTTCACTTCAAAGAAAGAAATTCTTATTGTATCCAGACCGACCTAGCATTCCATTGCATTAGAATTTGAAAATGGAAGACAAAAAAAATAGGCTTCCATTTTGGAAGCCTATTTAATTAAGTAGAAATTTCTTCTTAGTTTACGCTAGTAGAAAGTTCTGAACCTGCTTTGAAACGTACTGTGTTTTTAGCAGCAATTTTGATAACTGCTCCAGTTTTAGGGTTACGTCCGTTACGTGCATTTCTTTTAGAAATGTCGAAAGAACCGAAACCTACTAAAGAAATTCTTTCTCCTTTTTTCAATGCAGCTGTAGTAGCTCCTACAAATCCGTCTAATGCTTTTTTAGCATCTGCTTTTGACAATCCTGCAGCTGCAGCCATTGCGTCAATTAATTCCGCCTTGTTCATAATAACTTGGTTTTAATTAGTTAGTAATAAATTTTATCGTAACAAATATATCTGAATATCAATGCGAGTGAAGGTTTCCATGAAAAAAAATGCATAAAATGTTGAAAAATCAGCCATTTTGTTAATAAAGCAGGCTAAAATCATAGGTTTCACAAGGGATTTGACGCTTTTGAACGGTAAAAGTTTAGCGCTCGATTCTCATCATAACTAACAATTTTGTGACATCTTTGTTATGGAATGATGAAAGTAGCAGTTATTGGGTCTGGAGTAGGAGGTCTTGCCAGTGCAATTCGTTTGGCGAAGTTAGGGTGTGAAGTGAGCGTTTTTGAATCCAACGACTTTGTTGGTGGTAAAGTTAATGAACAATGGATTGGAGACTATCGATTCGATATGGGTCCATCCGTTTTTACCGAACCAGCATTAATTGACGAGCTAATCGAATTGTGTGAGAAGGATTCATCCATTTTTGCCTATAGACGATTAAAAGAATCCTGTCGCTATTTCTTTGACGATGGACAACAGGTTACCATTGAAGCTGGATTGGAAAAAACTGCGCAAGCTTTTGAGCAGTCTTTTGGTGAAAACCGCAAGCGGACGACTCGATTTTTGAAACGTTTGTCCAAAAATTACGCAGCATTGTCACCTGTATTCATTCAGGCATCGTTACACCGCATGAATCAATGGTTGAATAAAGGAGTCATTCGTGCCATTTTACGTTTGCCCTTTTATGGAATGGTTCGAACCATGAACTCAGTGAATCAAGCACAGTTTAAAAACCCAAAAACGGTGCAATTACTGAATAGAATGGCTACATATAATGGAAGTAGTCCATACCGAACGCCCGGCCTTTTGAACATCATCAGTCATTTAGAATTCAACGATGGTCCTGCGATGCCAATAGGAGGAATGGCTCAAATAACAAAAACACTTCATGCGCTTTGCTTGGAATTAGGGGTTGAATTCCATCTTTCCGAACGCGTAGAAGAAATTCGCCACATCGATCAAAAAGTGTGTGGGATCCGAACCACTAAAAAAGAAATAGCTTGTGACCTTGTTGTGTCAAATATGGACGTACATTTTACCTATGAACGACTTTTAAACGGATATCATGAACCAAAGAAAATCCTAGGCCAAGAAAAATCAAGCAGTGCCATTGTGTTTTACTGGGGAATGAAAGGTCGTTTTGACCAACTCGGTGTCCATAATATCTTTTTTGCGAAAGATTACCGAGCGGAATTCGATTCAATTTTTCAAACCAAAACACGCCATGAGGACCCAACCATTTATGTGCATATCACATCGAAGGTAGAAAAAGGTGATGCGCCGGAGGGATCCGAAAACTGGTTTGTCATGGTGAATGCTCCGATTAATGTTGGTCAAGATTGGGATGAATTTGTGGCTGAAACACGTCAATCGTGTATCCTTAAATTATCCAAGGCATTGAACTATGATATTTCCCAGCTTATTGAAGTAGAGGCTGTCAACGAACCAAGAAAAATTGAGTCTGTTTATTTTGGTAAACAAGGGTCCATTTATGGAAATTCCTCCAACAGTGCGTTCGCTGCATTTTACCGACATCCAAATTTTTCGACAACTATCAAAGGATTGTATTTTGCGGGTGTAACTGTTCATCCAGGAGGGGGGATTCCTCTTGCTTTGAATAGTGCGAAAATCGTAGCTCAGTGTGTTCGGGAAGATTTTAAACTTTAATCTTGTTTTTTTGTTTATAGTAAAATACTTATAAAAAATAGTAAAAGTATTTTTTGATAATAGTAATACTATTATATTTGCACGGTAAACAATTAATATGAATCATTTTTTTTCAAAAATGTCCATTCCTGTGAATGCACATTTGTTTCTGAAAGATCCTGTCTCTTCGGAATTAGGGATTAAAATTATCAATGGAAGTATCGTATTGATTTCACAATTGGGGTTTGAAAAATTCACGTTCAAAAAGTTAGCGGAAGAAATTGAAACCACCGAAGCATCTATTTACCGTTATTTTGAAAGCAAACAAAAAGTGATACTGTACTTAATTAATTGGTATTGGTCCTGTATTTCATTTCGCATCTACATGAGTACGCAAAACATTCAAGATCCAGAAGAAAGGCTGTTAAAGTGTATCCATATTTTAACCGCTATTCCAGATCCTGCCAATGAATTTGTATTGGATAACGAGATAGAGCTGAAACAATTGGTTATCAACGAATCGTCTAAAGTATTCCTAACGAAAAACGTAGACGATGAAAATAAACTAGGGGTATTTTCAGAGTATAAAAAAGTAGTGGAATTTGTTTCTGCCATTATACTTGAAATGAATCCCGAGTATCCATTTCCGAACATGCTTGTTTCCACTATCATGGAGGGCAGCAATCAACAACGTTTTTTTGCGGCACATTTGCCTCGATTGACAAACATTAATCAGAAGGATGATTTGGTTGAATCCTTCTTTACAGATACCTTATTAAAAGCTATAAAAAATGAAAAATAGTACGCCTAAATTGTTTGCAAGGTTTTGGTCTATGTTGCGGCCAGATACCATGGAAATAAGAAATATTTATCTTTTTTCCATATTGAGTGGAATTCTTTCCCTCGGATTGCCTCTGGGTATTCAGATGATTATCAATTTCATCGAATTAGGTCAAATAAGTACTTCCTGGTTTGTGCTTGTGTTTTTAGTTGTTTTATCATTGGGATTATCAGGTGTATTGAATATTTTTCAATTGAGAATAACGGAAAATCTTCAGCAGCGAATTTTCACCCGATCTGCTTTTGAATTCGCTGAGCGCATTCCTCATATTAAATTAACGGAACTCTTAAAGAAGTATGCGACAGATTTAACGCATCGTTTTTTTGATACCCTTACCATACAAAAAGGATTGTCTAAATTATTGATTGACTTCACGGCATCGATACTGCAGTTGCTCTTTTGCCTTGTTTTGTTATCTTTCTATCATAGCTTCTTTATTTTTCTCGGAATCTTTTTGGTATTCACATTGATTCTTATTGTGCGATTTACGGTGCACAGAGGTATGCAAACGAGCCTGGAAGAATCAAGCTATAAATATAAAATCGCTCATTGGTTAAAAGAAGTTTCTCAGGCACGCTTTAGCTTTAGTTTATCAGGGAACCATAAATTACACATCAGTCGAACCGACAGTCATTTACAAGGGTACTTAAGCGCACGCGACGAACATTTTAAAGTCCTTGTGAAGCAATATGTCTACTTGATCATTTTTAAAGTGTTAATTGCGCTTGTTTTTCTCATTATCGGAGGATTACTTGTGATTAATCAGCAAATGAACATCGGTCAATTTGTAGCATCCGAAATCATCATTCTACTCGTTCTAAGTGCCGTGGAAAAATTGATTCTTAGTGTGGAAGTTGTTTATGATGTGCTGACCGCAATTGAAAAAATCTCACAGGTCACAGATTTGGAACTTGAGCAAGAGTTAAAAGAAGGGTATAAAATGGAATCAAATGAAGGTTTTTCAATTCAATTGGACCAAGTCACCTGTCACATAGAAGATGTTGAACTGGAAATTTTATCCGATGTTTCTTTACACATTCATCCGAATGAAAAAGTGTGCGTTGTTACAGATTCTTCCGTTTCAAGTAATCTTTTGTTTCATTTAATGGTTGGGTTATGTGAAGCCGACCATGGGAATATTTCAATTAATGGGTTGCCCTTAGAGAATTTGAATAAAGAATTTTTAAGGGAACAAATCGGTGCTGTCGTGGATCAAGATTTATTGATTTTTGGTAGCCTCATTGATAACATTTCTTTTGGAAGAAATCACATAGATCTGAAAAGGATTGAAGAGGAAGTGCTCGAACTTGATTTAAAGACATTTGTGCAAGCATTACCGGACAAGTACCTTTCCGTATTAAATGCTGACATACAATTTATTCCTAGGGATGTGGTTAGGAAAATACTCATTGCAAGAGCCATGATTGGTAATCCGAGCTTGTTGTTGTTGGAAGAACCAACAGCTGGATTGACTGCTAGTCAGAAAAGCACGATTCTCAATCGAATATTAAAAAACGAAAACGCCACAGTAATGGTTGCGAGTACTGATCCTGCTGTAATCGAACGTTTTCCAAGAGTCATAGAGATTCACCAAGGTCGATTGGTGTTTGATGGAAGTTATGAAACATTTAAGACGAAATAACCATGCTAAATTTATCCCCGCAAAATAAAAGTAGATTGAATGTAACGAGTTTAAATTCAATTAAACGAGTGGAGAATAAGCAATCCTCTCAACGCTTGACCAAAGTCGTTTTAGGCTTGGTAGCCATACTTTTGCTTGTATTGATTTTGCCATGGACACAAAACATACGTTCCAACGGTAAAATCATCACGTTAAAACCGGAGCAAAGACCACAAATGATTCAATCCATTATTGGTGGTCGAATTGAAAAATG
>JBEEIV010000279.1:0-3145 GCA_041169645.1 Bacteroidota bacterium | reverse complement strand
CTATCGTTTTATTGCCCTTCAGCTCAATCTTCGCCTCTTCAAACGTTGGCGCTGAAAAAGTACCCCGTGCATTTCTTGAGAATCCATATGCTTCGGTAGGAGCACCAAATACATTTTTATCAAGTATTCCATTTTCGTTTTCATCGTGGAAAATGGCAACGGCATAACTGCTGTTCGTTAATTGCTCAAAAGTATATTTTGTATTGGGCTTCATGGTTTTAATAAAAACACCTTTGAATTGTTTTCCTTTTACTGGAAACGAGTCGCTTTTGCGGAATAAACCAAAAGAAATTTTCCCCTTTGTATTAGAAATATTGGTGACAGTTACTGTAAGATTACTCGTAGTGTTCCGTTCCCACTGAAAGGAGGTGAAAATAAAGAAAACAATACATAGCAATGACCTCATGCTTCTTTAACAAGAAAAACAGAAAATTGTTTGGATTTCAGATCGAATTGCGGTTTTCCTGAGAATCATCCCTAACTTTGTTTACATGAGTCAACACATTTTAGTAACGGGAGGCGCCGGATATATTGGTTCTCACACCGTTGTCGCTTTAGTAGAGAAAGGATATACGCCGATTATTGTTGATGACTTTCGAAATGCTTCGGAAATCGTTTTGAAAGGATTGGAAGAGATTTTAGGGTTTCAACCAACTGTACACCGCGTGGATGTGTGTAATTTAGACGAATTACGAACGATTTTCCATCATTATTCCTTTCAAGGCATCATCCATTTTGCTGCACACAAAGCAGTGGGAGAATCCGTTCAAAAACCGTTGAAATACTACCAAAATAATTTAAACGGCTTGATCAATATCCTGCTATTAATGGAAGAATTTAAGGTACATAACTTGGTTTTCTCCTCGTCCTGTACCGTATATGGTGAGCCGAAAGACAATAAAGAAGTTCATGAAGCATCCCCCAAGCATTTACCCGAGTCTCCTTATGGATTTACAAAGTGGATTGGTGAACAAATCATCGAAGATTTCTTCAAGTCTGCTCCGGAATTTTGCCTCATGAATTTACGTTATTTTAATCCAGTTGGGGCACATCATAGTGCAAGAATTGGAGAGTTCCCACTTGGAAAACCAAATAATTTATTACCCTTCATCACGCAGACAGCAATCGGAAAACAATCCTGCTTGACGGTTTTCGGTAACGATTATCCAACCAGAGATGGCTCCTGTGTTAGGGACTACATCCACGTAATGGACTTGGCAGAAGCGCATGTTCAAGCCATTCAGTTTTTGTCGAATCAAAACCAAGGATGCATGGAAGCGGTAAATATTGGCACGGGCAAAGGAACAAGTGTTTTGGAATTGATCAAGGTGTTCGAACATGTAACGAAGCAAGCGTTAAATGTTGAAATAGGACAGCGAAGAGCAGGGGATGTGATTGAAATTTATGCAAATGCGTTAAAGGCATCCGAACTACTTCATTGGAAATCAAAACGCAGCATAGAAGATGCCGTTCGCGACGCATGGAATTGGGAGTTAAACTTAAAACAATTAAAGGAAGATGCCATTTTTGATTGATACACACGCGCATCTATACGCAGAAGAATTTGACGAAGACCGTCAAGACATGTTGCAGCGAGCAACAGAGGCGGGAGTGAAAGCGATGTTGCTACCAAACATCGATTCAAGTTCTATTGAACCCATGGAAAAATTGGCGGCACAAAACCCAAATTGCATTCAAATGATGGGTTTACATCCAACTTATGTCAAGGAGAATTGGGAAGAAGAGTTAGCACATATTGAATCCAAATTATTTTCCAATCCTGAAAAATATTGTGCGGTGGGTGAAATTGGAATGGACCTTTACTGGGATAAGACCTTCATTGAAGCGCAAAAAGAAGTTTTCCGCCGACAAATTCAATGGGCTAAACAGTTGAATTTACCCATTGCCATTCATGTCCGTAAAGCCTTTAATGAACTATTTGAAATCATGGATCAAGAATGGACACCACAGTTGAGAGGAGTATTTCATTGCTATACAGGTAGTGCTGAACAAGTGAAAAAGATTGTCAAATACGAACAATTCTACTTCGGTATTGGCGGTGTGTTAAGCTATAAAAACGCAGGACTTCAAGAGGTACTAACGCACATCCCCATCGACAGACTCGTGTTAGAAACGGATGCACCCTACCTTAGTCCAGTTCCCTACCGTGGAAAGAGAAATGAATCAGCGTATTTGCAGGAGATTGCTGGAAAAATGGTGGATATTTTAGGAATTTCTATGGATGAGGTAAAAGAAACCACGAGCAGAAATGCAATCGAATTATTTCAATTGCAAAAATTCATACATTTAGGTCATGACTAGAATCCTACTCATCTATACAGGGGGAACCATTGGAATGATTAAAAATCCACATTCAGGTGAATTGGAAAGTTTCAATTTTAAACACATTCATGATCATGTTCCTGAGTTAAATCGCTTGAACGTTGCAATCGAAAGCATCAGTTTTGATGAGCCCATCGATTCTTCTGAAATGAATTTAACTCATTGGCGATTAATGTCTGAGCTGGTCGATAAACATTACCAAGAATACGATGGATTCGTTATTCTACATGGGTCTGACACCATGGCATTTTCTGCTTCAGCGTTGAGTTTCATGCTTCAAGGATTGAAGAAGCCGATAGTTTTTACGGGATCTCAATTACCGATAGGCACCATTAGAACTGATGGCAAAGAGAATTTAATTACAGCGATAGAAATAGCTGGAATGAAGGATGAAAATGGCGAAGCGATGCTACAAGAAGTGGCCGTTTATTTTGAATACTCGCTCTACCGAGGTAATCGAAGCGCGAAAATATCCGCTAATCAATTTGAAGCATTTCAATCGCCTAATTACCCTGAATTAGCCAAAGCGGGTGTACAAATTGAGTGGCAAAAGGATCGGTTATTTCGTACCAGTCTTCCCGAATTTAAGGCCTTTCATTCCTTGAATAATTCTGTTGCTTTAATTCGCTTATTTCCGGGAATGAATTTTGAGTTCTATCAGGGTATTTTTAAAGATGATCGTGTTCAAGCAATCGTTTTAGAAACATATGGTGCAGGGAATGCACCGTCGGATGTATTATTCCAGTCGCTGGTAAGTTCTTTCATCAGTCGAGGAGGAATTGTTCTGAACATTACGCAATGT
>JBEEIV010000278.1:0-3999 GCA_041169645.1 Bacteroidota bacterium | reverse complement strand
TGAAGATTTTTTAGATTGGATGAGTCAGTATCGTGATGAATGGAAACGCGTGTTAAGACCGAATGGCTCAATATTCTTGTTTTGTTCATCCGCAATGTCAGCATGGCTCGAAGTAATGTTTTCAGAAGAATTCAATGTCCTTTCACATGTTGTATGGACGAAACCAAATGATCCTGGTTTTGATGGTTGGAAAGGTAAAATGAAGAAAGAAGCACTTAGACAGTTCTATCCACATTCAGAAAGAATTCTTTTTATGGAGCCTGCTTCAAAAGGTAACCTTAAGAGGTCATACTTTGGTAATTATCTAAGGAAAGTTCGACTTCAATCTGGGCTTTCAGGACATGAGTTAACTGAGATGACAGGTGCCTACGGAAAGGTAAATCATGGTGGTGCAGTTTCCAACTGGGAGACAGGGAGAAATATCCCAAGCCCAGAGCAGTATAACAAAATCTGTGAAGCTATACTAAGTACTGAAAAAGTTTATAGAATGCTACCATATGAAGATGTGGTCAGAAAATTTGATGTCTGTAAAAATGTAGAATTTATGGACGTTTGGGATTTTAAGTCTGTAAGACCATACAAAGGGAAACATCCTGCTGAAAAACCATTAGATATGCTAGAGCATTGTATAAACGTTACAACATTCGAAGGAGACATTATCCTTGACTGTTTTGCAGGATCTGGCAGCATGGCAATAGCGGCACTCAATACTAATCGGTTAAGTCTATCTATAGAGCTGGAAGAGGAATGGTACTCAACTATTTGTAATAGGATTAAAGAGTACGATAAACCGAATAACAAGAAATTGAGTTCTGATCATAGAATTATGAAGGCGACCTACGCGAATGGAGAAAGTAAACAAGCTACTTTATTTAACGAGCCTTCAAAATCTATTGGTTACGTGCAATAATTTCTCGCATCCAATTGAGCGTATCATCAATACCTGAGTCTTTACAAACAACATTACAATGATGATGTCCCCAACCTAAGTTATAAGGTCTGTGATTGAATTCTCCTGTTCGTAATTCTCGTATGTGGAAAAGGTTTATTTGTGTAACTGTGAGGTCTGGGACATCTCTACCTTCTGCTTGTTCTAGCCTATTTAAAAAACCATTTGCGGACAGTTTCTTTAGGCACAATGGACAAATAGCGTGTCCGTCAGAATCAATAATTCGAGCTTCTTGAAGTTGCTCAATTTCTGCTAATTCTTTCCTTTGGCAAAGCTCGGTAATTGCTGCTTTCCTTTCAGTTGCTTCTTCTGCTGTCATACCTGAAACAATTGTAACTTCTTCAGCATCAAAACACCGCCAAAAAACATATTCTAGTTGTTCTTGACATTGTTTAATGGTCTCGGAAGACGCATATTCAAACACCCTAATCCCTGCACCTTTTAGACCACTTGTGTTAAAACCAAATGAAATTTTTTCATCAACTGATCTTGTAGTAGAAGGAACCCGAGCCACATAGTGTCCACCTAGAGGGTTTTCACGACTTGTAGCTGGAGACAAATCGCGATTATCGGGATTATAATCGTTCCATTGTTTTCTTGTTTCATAGAATAACAAAGAATTCGTTCCAAGAGCTAATCCATTATTCTGCATGAAAGTTTGAGCGTCTACATTGTCGAAATAGTCTTCTGGTTTGACCAAAACGATGAACCCATTTTCATATTCTCCATTTACAACTGGATTTGTCCTACAAGCATCATAAAATGCCAAGGGAATTAGAACTGTGGAATTACGATTTACTCTATTCTGGTAAATGACATCATCGTCGGCGCCCCTTGTTTGACCTGTTTTATATATTTTTCGTTGTAAAAGCCTTGGTAGTCGGTTAGCCATTGAATAAGTCTTTAATGCTCACATTTAAAGCATTAGCGATTTTTTCAATATTCAGAAGTGTAATGTTCTTTTCTGCACGTTCAATCATGCCGATATACGTTCTATGTAAGTCGGCTCTATGAGCTAGTTCTTCCTGTGAAATGTCCTTTTGCTTTCTTAATTGTCGAACACGTTCACCAAATTTCTTTAGTATTTCTGAATCTGAAATCACTGCTAATTTAATTAAGCACTAAGCTATCTATAGTCTTCATCTTGTGCTACACACTATAGTTAGCACCTCGTTCAGTCAGCGTTGGTAAAAAAGCAATGTGTGGCTTAGCATTCTTTGCTTGAGCGGTTGGGGTGGCTTTTTTCAAATGGGGTACAACGGTTTGGCGCTTGGCGAAGAAGCGGATTTCGAAGCACTAAACTGTCAACCCAGCACAAAAGTTGATACGAGCTAGAATGCCCAATTAACCACAGAACCCGCTTTTTTGCCAAACGCCTGAGAGTGGTTCGGGCTTCTTTTCTAATGTCTGTGTCGTTTATGAAGTTTTAATATTCCATTCGAATCTATTGCAAGTTAATATCTGCTTTTCAAGTTCTATAATTTCATGTGTCTGTTTATCATTCATTATATAAACTCCAAATTTCACATTGTCAGCGGAATTAATTATTGAGTTTAAATGGCAATTTGTTGCTTGACCATCTATGAAACAGTTTTTAGGATGAATTTTTCCGTAACCCTGATTGATCCGTTTTTCAAAATTGTCTGTGCAACGACCTACATACTTTATTTTATCGTCTTTGATGTAGCAATAAATACCCTTATCCTTTAAATGAGTATCAATTTTAAAATTACAATACCTACTGTCACCGTATTTGTTGAGAAAGCACAAGTAATTGCTGTCATTTCCTTGTTTTAACAATTTCAAAAAGTCTCCAAGATTTTTGTCTAATTGAGCATTGTATTTGTCGATAAGCAAAAGTTTTAAACGAGAATATTTCGGATGCTCAAAGGTTTGTTTGAGCGTTTTATTGTTCTTTTTGTAAAAAACAGATTCAATATTCCTCTCATTAAATAACAGAGGTATTATTTTGAATTGAATTATCTTATCGTTTATTTTTAAATTCATTTTATCATTGTATTTATTGGTGCTAACTAATTTGGTTTTATCGATATTCAATATTCTTTTATAAAGGATTTTCGGAGTTAAGGGTGCCATTTGGTCTCTACCCCCCTTCGCCAAGCGTATTTTAAGGAGATTTCTCTTAGAATCGACATCCTCCGGCTTGAGATTGAGCAGCTCACCTCGCCTAAGGCCACAGGCATAAATCTAACTGAGCATGCACCGGTGCTTTTGATTCCGCACAGATTCAAGTATTTTCTTAACCTCACTTTTACTCAAAACGTTTGGTAGCTCGTACTCCCTTCTAGGGCGCTCAATAGTTGTTGGATTAATTTCTGACTTTACAATGGCCTTAAAAAAAGACTTATGGCATTGACCATTTGGTTTTGATACGCATGACTTAAGCCGGCATTGACTATGCGACAAAGCCTAAATTCTTGTACATCTTTATCATTGAGCGACTCGGGTTGGCGATTGCAATAATGATTTAGAAACACTTTGAGCGCCGAAGTATAGGTTTTGATAGTGTTGGGGCTGTAGCGTTTTTGAACAAGCCAGTTCTTGGACCTCAATGAATACTCCCAAAGATTAGTTTCAGGACCAAGTGCTTTTCCCGGGCCGAGGGCGCTTTCAAGGGTTGGTGAGGGCTTGATAAGCATCCCCAAAAGGTACTTAATTTTCAAAAGGCAACCAATAAGGGGAGTACCTCAATCTGTTCACTGTAGCTTGTGATTGTCAACGTTTGAAAAGTGCAGTTCCAAATGCTGAAAGTACAATCCCCACCACGGCTACTCGTGCCAGCACATTATCGTCTGTTTCCTCAGAAGTCGATTTTGTGTCGATTTTCGGAGGACTAAGTGGCACCTCTTGTTGTGTCGCCTTAAGTAGTAGGGATCGAGCCTCTTCGTTAGTTGCTTTAGCCTGAGCTAATTCAGCTTCAAGGTTAATGATCGTTTCATTTAACGTCATGGCAATGGCCATGTGCTTTACCGCGTTCTCTTGTTCAATCTCCACTCGTTTGTCGGCATTTTCAAGTTTTAAATTCAGTT
>JBEEIV010000277.1:0-8989 GCA_041169645.1 Bacteroidota bacterium | reverse complement strand
GTTGTGATGTCACTTGGGGCATCGATGTATAAGTTTTTATCAATGTCGGCAGTTTTTCCATCCGAAAAAATAACCTTTAACGAATAACCACAACTTTTTATACCGGCGATGTACACATTCGTCTGTGGCTGTGAATTTTGTTTAATACCGTTCAAAATTGCATAGAACGGTTGACCCCCATTATTGAAAATTGTCAAGTTACTTTGAGCGACAGAAACGAACGCCGATAGACTAAATAATAAACTGTAAATCAATTTCATGTTGTTCTTTTTTTTTCAAAAATACACAAAATAGATGGTCACATCAAATATGGATTTCAATCCTTTTTCTAACTTCGTGGTCATGAATTTTGTCATTGTCGATGTGGAAACTACCGGAGGAAATACCAAAGACTCCAAAATCACTGAATTAGCGATGTACAAATACGATGGTGAAAAAGTCATAGACTCCTTTATTTCACTCATCAATCCTGAGCAAGCAATCCCTGAATTCATCGTTCGGTTAACAGGCATCACGGACACGATGGTTGCCCATGCACCGAAATTTTTTGAATTAGCGAAGGACATCATCGAATTTACCAAAGATTGTGTTTTTGTTGCGCATAATGTTGCCTTTGATTACGGGATGTTTCGCAGTGAATTCAAACGTTTGGGTTATGACTTCCGCTTACCTCATTTGTGCACGGTTCGAGCATCTCGTTACGTGATTCCGGGACATGCCAGTTATAGTTTAGGGAAATTATGTAGGGAAATTGGTATTGACAACAATGCAAGACACCGCGCAGACGGTGATGCCAAGGCTACAACTGAATTGTTTCATTTGATTTATCACAAGGACCCGAACAATCTCAGCACGTTCATACAACAAGAACTTAATCCGAAGTCCATTCACCCCAACTTAAGCTTGGATGTCATCGATAATCTCCCGACAAAAACAGGAGTTTACATGCTGTACAATGAGTTTAATCAATTGATTTACATTGGTAAAAGCATTAACATCAAAAAACGCATTGAACAACACCTGCGTAATACGAAAACAGCGAAAGGCATCAAAATGAATCAAGACATTTGTCGCATTGAACACGAATTAACTGGAAGTGAGTTGATTGCCATGCTTTTAGAATCAGAGCTCATTAAAAAACATCAGCCAATTTACAACCGTAAATTGCGCAAGAGTTTTTTCCCTTTTGGCATTTTCGATACGGTTGATGCACATGGATACGTGCAATTGCAGGTTTCATCGATGGCAAAAACGGAAGCACAAGCCATCATTCAGTTTAGCACAAAAAAAGAAGGGACGGATTATTTAAGTCAACTTTCCGAACGATTCGAACTTTGTCAGAAATTATGCCACCTTTATCCAACACAAAGCGCATGCTTTCATTATACCATCAAGGCCTGCAAAGGTGCTTGCGTGCAAGAGGAAAGTCCAGCATCATACAACTCCCGTATTGATCAATTACTAGAGCATTTAAATTTCAAAGGTTCATCATTTTTCATCATTGATAAAGGAAGAAACAAAGGAGAGAAAAGCATTGTTTGGATTGATCGCGGCACCTATAAAGGTTATGGATTTGCACCTTTTCATTTTCATGGTAAAGAACCGATGCATTGGATGCGTTACATTCAACTCGAACAAGAAAATCGAGATAATAAATCCATTATTAATTTATTTCTTCGAAAGGACAAACGCCACCGAATTGTATCGCTGTAAAAAAAAGGTTCATGATTGGAAAAGTACGCATATTAGGATCAGGCACTTCGCAGGGAATTCCAATGATTGCATGTGATTGTGACGTTTGTCAATCAACCGACCCACGTGACCGACGTTTAAGGTCTTCGATATTATTAGAATTAAACGGTTTGAACTACTGCATCGATGCTGGACCAGATTTTCGCTATCAATTGCTGCGTGAAAAAGTGAAACACCTAGAGGGAATTTTGTTTACACATGAACATAAAGACCACGTTGCTGGATTAGACGATGTTCGGGCTTTTAATTATTTTTCTCAAAAACCCATGAACATCTATTGCTCCAAAAATGTAGAAACGGCCCTTCACCGAGAATTTCACTATGTTTTTAATGAGAAAAACTATCCAGGAATCCCTAAAATTAACCTCATTCCAATTGATAAAAATCCATTTAACCTTGATGGGATCGAGGTTATTCCGATTGAAGTCATGCATTACAAACTTCCCGTACTTGGTTTTCGAATTGGAAGTTTCGCCTACATTACCGATGCAAAAACCGTCGCAGAAGAGGAAAAAAATAAATTAAAAAACGTGGATATACTGATCATCAACGCCCTTCACAAATTCCCACACATTTCACATTTTAACTTGGAGGAAGCATTGGCGTTTATAGATGAAATCAAACCAAAAAAAGCCTACCTGACGCACATTTCACACCTCTTTGGAAAGCACGAGGAAATTTTGAAGGAACTTCCGAAGCATGTTTCTTTGTTATATGACGGACTTTCCTTTGAGTTCTCCTACTAACAGGTGAAATGTGGATAAATCCCTTTTTTCGGTGAAATAGAATGCATGAAAAATAGTAAATTCGAATCGTGCAAGCACCAAAATTGATTGACGTCAAAGAACTCATTCGGAGTAAGAATCCGAAACTACTTAGGTTTCTACCTGGTTTCGTCATACGCTATTTGCGTAAAACCCTGCATGAAAAAGAATTAAATGCCTTCATTGAGGCGCACGGCGAGCTAGAGGGCCTGGCGTTTTGTGAAGCAGCCACTTCGTATTTCAACTTTAAATTCGAAGTTGAGCACATGGAACGCATTCCCAAGTCGGGTCCAATTATCATCGCTATGAACCATCCACTCGGTGGTGTAGACGCGATTGCATTTATTGTTGCACTGAAAAACCACCGCACAGACTTAAAGTTTATTGTCAACGACATCTTAATGAACATCGAGAATTTGAATACCTATTTTGTTGGAATCAATAAACACGGTAGCAATGGAATTTCGGTGAGGGAACGCATCAAACAAGCCTTCTACCAGGATCATGCACTCTGCATTTTTCCCTCGGGTATGGTAAGTCGAGTACACGAAGGAATCATTCAAGACTTCGAATGGAAAAAAACATTTATGACCTATGGCCGAGAATTAAATCGTCCTATCGTTCCAATTCATATCAGTGGTCAACTTTCTCCATTCTTCTACCGCCTCTTCAAATTCCGAACTTGGCTTGGTATTAAAGCAAATTTGGAAATGTTTTACCTAGCGGATGAGATGCTAAAACAAAAAAATAAAACAATCAGATATACTGTTGGTGAACCAATCATGGGTAAAGATGTTGATCCAAGTATGGACGACATCACCGCTGCGAATTGGTTTAAATCCATTGTTTATCAATTAAAAAATACGAAATGAAGCCCATCAGATCAGCAATACCCCTTGAATTATTGAAAGCGGAATTAAATCCAGATCGTTTTCTGCGTGAAACACGCAAAGGTGGAAATGAAATTTACGTAGTCAACTGCCATAATTCCCCAAACGTCCTGCAAGAAATTGGCCGATTAAGGGAAGTTACTTTTCGTGCAGCAGGGGGCGGTACGGGAGAATCCATTGATCTAGATGAATACGATTTAGGTGAATTTGCTTACGAACAATTGATTGTTTGGTCCGTTGAAGATCAAGAAATCATTGGTGGATATCGTTATAAAAAATGCGCAGAGGCGATGGACTCCAATCATGCGATTCATTTATCAACGACACATTACTTTGAATTCAATCCTACTTTTATAAGTGACTATTTACCGAAAACCATTGAATTGGGACGAAGTTGGGTACAGCCAAATTTCCAACCGATGGTCAACCCGAAAAAAGGACTTTTCGCTTTGGACAATATTTGGGATGGACTTGGCGCTTTGATTCGATTCAATCCTGAGATCGACTATTTTTTCGGAAAAGTGACGATGTACCCAAACTACACGGTTGCATGCCGGGATTTTCTCCTGTTCTTTTTACACCGATTCTTCCCAGATAAAAGTGGGCTAATGAAAGCATTTTATCCGCTTCAAATCGAATCAGACCCTGCGATTTTTGAAGAATTAATCAAAGACCTCGATTACAAAGAAGCATTTAAAATCCTGAATACATTTACACGGGAACACGGTGAGTTCATACCACCACTGATGAACATTTACATGAACTTATCACCTACCATGATGACGTTTGACACGGCCATTAATCCCGAATTTGGAAACGTGGAGGAAACCGGTATTTTAGTAAAAATCGCAGACATTTATCCTGACAAAAAGGAACGTCACATGGATTTTTAAGTTTTACTATTCAACCATTCATTGAGGTTCACATTCCCTGTTTGACGTCGCACACGTTCCTTGATACGAGCGATGTAGACATCTACATGTTTAATGCCCATCTTTTTTGAAATGTACTTCGAAGGCTTGTCGTAGCAATACTTCATCTTGAGAACCAATGCATCTCTTTTGTTTACCGATCCAATAACCGCTTCGAACAATTGTGTGATTAATTCTTCTTGGTCATATACGGGAGTCTCCTCAACAATTACTTTCTCAGATGTGGTATTTACCCATACTTGATTCTTTTTTGATTGTCTTTTGCGAATTTCAGAAATACAAAAATGATGCGTGATGGTTTTCAACCAACCATAAGAATCAAATAACTCCGGCTGCGTATCGTAGCGTTCTTGAATTAAGTGGAAAAAATGAATGGAAAACTCCTGAAACGTATCCGGGATTTCATCGTACGGAATGGTTTTTCGCATAACTTGCCTAAAAAATGTACCATGCTGATGCATGAGCTCATTATAAACGATGGTATGCCTGGTAGTTTCCATGTGCTGTCGCGAACAAAAATCAGTCCAAAATACTTGATTTTTTAAAAGCACTTTGCTTTTTCGTTGAAAAATAGAAATTATACCTTAATTTCACAATTAAAATTCCTTTTCATCGTTGTACCCACATGCGTAAATTAGTCGTCCTGGTTTTTTTGCTTCCCATTATTTCTTTTGGTCAATACCAACTTGGGACAACTAACTTTCAATTTCTTCAGGCCGCTACTTCGGCAAGGAACGCTGGAGCAGGAAATGGACTCATTAGTGTCTATGACAATGACCTTGGACTAGCCCTGGAAAATCCCGCACTATTAAATGAACAAATGGACGGATACGTTCAATATACGTTTGGTAAATATCCTGCAGGCATCCATTACGGAAATGTGAGTTATGTGATGCATTCGAAGGTAGGAACATTCGCTCCAAACATCCGCTATTTCAGTTACGGTCAATTTGAAGAAACGGATGAAATCGGGAATGCGATAGGAAGTTTCAGTGGTGGTGATTATGCCATAGGAACAAGTTATTCCCGGAAAATCAATGAGGTAGTCGCAATTGGCGCATCCGTTTCCTTTTTAGGTTCACAACTCTACCGCTATCATTCATTTGGAATCACCAGTTCATTTAGCGGCTTATTAGTTCATCCAAACAAGCTCCTTTGCGCTACGTTTCTCGTAAAAAACGCTGGCTTTATTTTAAAGGACTATACTGGATCTAGTCAATCCAAATTACCACTGGATGTTCAAGCAGGATTGAGTTACAAATTAAAACACGCTCCCTTTCGTTTTGGATTCCAAGCACATCAATTAAATCAACTGCAGAATTATTACTTGGATCCCCTGGCTCAACCTACGTATGACCCCCTCACAGGTGACACCATTCCAGTTTATACTCCATCCGTCGGAAAAAAAATAGCCAATCATTTTAATTTTCAATTGGAATTAATCGCTTCAAAATCCTTTCAAATGCGCGGTGGATTTAATTTCATGCGTAGGGAGCAAATGAAGGTAACAGATTTTCCAGGTTTGGCCGGTTTTTCAATGGGTATGTCACTCAAAATGAAAAAGTTCAATTTAGACTACGGCGTTCAATTTTACTCAAAAGCAGGATCCATTCATTCCCTTGGACTCAGTTCGTCCATTCAAAACTGGAAAAAACATTAAGATTTTCGGGCAAGGTCCGTTCCGTGAAAAGCAGCGGTTAGCTCAATGTATTCTTTGGAATAATTTCCATCGCGCTGTCGAATGGTCAACTCGGAACATTTCACAGCTGCAGCACGTTTTGAAAAAGCCGCTACCACACGAACATTCAACTTATCTTCCGAACCATGAATCAAGATTTTCTCAGTCAAATGGAAGTGATTCATCTCAGCCAACTGCACTAATTCCAACCAATGATTTCCTGGGAAAATCAAATAGAAAATGCCATTTTCAGTTAAATGATCATGTGTTTTTCTCATCCATGCATCGAGCATGGTAGGATGCATATGCTTCGCTTGATCTAATGCAGCATCTCCTGATTTTAATCCATCCATATAGAAAGGTGGATTCGAGAAGATTAAATCATACTTCTGTTTCGATGAGAAATTCATGTAATCCATGAAATGAACTTGAGCTCTTTTCGGCCATGGACTATTTTTAATGTTGGAATCACATTCCGCCGCGGAATCCGGATTTATTTCGATCGCATCTATGAATACGTTAGGATTTCTTTGAAGCACCATTAAGGAAAGTACACCTGTTCCAGCACCAATATCTAAAGCACGTGTTGCATGTTGACTTTCAATCAAAGAACCCAAAATCATGCTATCCGTCCCTACTTTTAACGGGTTACTGGATTGAATGATTTGAAATTCCTTGAAACGAAAAATGGACAAATCAATACGCTTTAGCGAAAATTACCCTTCCAGCGGATGGCTTACCGGTAACCATACAATATCCTGCTTCTTCCTTTCGATCCAGGGCGATGCAACGAATGGTTGCTTTCGTCTCTTCCTTGATGCGCTCTTCTGTCTCAGGAGTTCCATCCCAATGCGCTAAAAAGAAACCACCTTTATCGATTTCCTTTTTAAATTCTTCATACGAATCAATTTCGCGCGTATTTTCAGCACGGAAAGTCATCGCTTTTTGCAATAAATTGGATTGAATGTCTGCCAATAATTTTTCAATGTGATTTTCCAATCCTTCAAAGTCAACAAGTTCCTTTGTTTTATTATCCCGGCGTGCAATTTCAGCTTGACCATTTTCCAAATCTCTTGGTCCCATTGCAACGCGCACAGGCACTCCTTTCGATTCATATTCAGCAAACTTCCAACCTGGACGACGGTTTTCATCACCATCATATTTGAAAGAAATGCCCTTGGCTTTTAATTTCTGAGCTAATTCCATCATTTTTTCCGTTATGGATGCAAGTTCTTCATCTGTGCGGTAAATTGGAACAGCGACAACTTGAATCGGAGCAAGAGCTGGCGGTAAAACCAATCCCTCATCATCCGAATGCGTCATGATGAGCGCACCCATGAGTCGGGTTGAAACACCCCATGACGTAGCCCAGACGTAATCTAATTTCCCTTCTTTATCCGCAAATTTGACTTCAAATGCTTTGGCGAAATTTTGTCCTAAAAAATGGGAAGTTCCAGCTTGAAGTGCTTTTCCGTCTTGCATCATCGCTTCAATACACAGGGTATCATCTGCTCCGGCAAATCGCTCATTTGCGGTCTTACGTCCCTTAATCACCGGCATCGCCATGTAGTTTTCTGCAAAATCGGAGTAGACATCCAACATTTGTTCCGTTTCAGCGATCGCTTCTTGTTTCGTCGCATGAGCCGTGTGTCCTTCTTGCCATAAAAATTCAGTGGTGCGCAAAAACAAGCGGGTTTTCATTTCCCAACGCACTACATTGGCCCATTGATTAATGAGAATGGGCAAATCTCGGTAGGACTGAATCCAATTTTTGTAAGAATTCCATATAATGGTTTCGGATGTTGGTCGAACAATCAATTCTTCTTCCAATTTAGAATCTGGATCTACAACAACACCGCTGCCATCTTCGGCATTTTTCAGTCGGTAGTGAGTAACCACGGCACATTCTTTTGCGAAGCCATCAACGTGACTTGCCTCTTTACTCAAGTAAGATTTAGGAATGAACAATGGGAAATAGGCGTTTGAATGTCCCGTTTCTTTGAATTTAGCATCCAAAATATCACGCATTTTTTCCCAAATCGCATAACCATAAGGTTTGATTACCATGCAACCACGAACATCGGAGTGTTCTGCCAAATCTGCGCGGTAAACCAATTCATTATACCATTTCGAATAATCTTCTGCTCTTGTAACGTATTTCTGTGCCATAGCTCATTTTGTAGAGTGCAAAGGTAACGAAAATACTTCAAAAAAATGAGCTAGGTTATCGCCTAAGCCTTTGTCAATGAAACTCAGTTTCGTTTGCTAGGTAACATTTGATTGGAAATCAAATCGTGGGTGTAATGCTGGTACAAGGCTTTCATTTGGCGGATGACCTCTTGCTCATGAGTATTTCGCTTTTGCTGCATTTGTTCGTTCCAAACCGTATTAATGATGCCCTTACTATTCGTTTCAAACGAAATCAAGTTTCCTTGTTCGCAAATCATTTTCGGCATGGATTTTTGACTAAAATAAGATGTCCCAAAGGAATAATATCGTGTTTGCACACCCAATAAATCGATGATGGTTGGGAGGATATCAATTTGTTGAAATACCTTACCTTTTTTTGCTTGTGGCAATTTCATGGAAGGATGATAAAATCCGATTGGAATGCGGTATGTCCAATTTAAGGAATGTCGGTCTCGGCGCTGCGTTGGTCCGACATGATCTGCGCAAAACACGAACAAGGTATTTTTAAACCAGGGCTGTTTCTTCGCCTTTTCCCAGAATTCCTTCAAGGCTAAATCAACATAAGAAATCGTTGCGCATAATGGCTCGGGTCCGTGCTTTACTCTTGATTTGTAGGAAGCTGGAATCGTATAAGGATGGTGAGAGGACAAAGTGAAAATCATGGAAAAGAATGGCTCCTTGAAGTGATTCATTTCATCCGCAGCGAATTGCAACATATGGTGATCTTCAATTCCCCAATTCCCATCAAAATGAGCATCGTTCGGATATTCATTTCTGCCATAG
>JBEEIV010000276.1:0-5531 GCA_041169645.1 Bacteroidota bacterium | reverse complement strand
GCTTCTTGGTTTGTTCCTTGGATGGATTGTTCGATTGGAACATCTAATTTCATTAAAAGTTCCACTGCCTCTTCGTTAAGTCGATTTAACATAGAACGGAACAATTCATAGGATTCCAATTTATAAACCACCAACGGATCTTTTTGCTCGTATGAAGCATTTCTTACAGCAGAGCGCAATTCATCCATCTCACGTAAATGTTCTTTCCATTCATCGTCGATTTTTGATAAGATCACATTTTTCTCGAAAGCTTTTGAAATGATTTTTCCTTCCGATTTATATGCTTCTTCGATATTCACAATCAATTGCAATTCACGTCTTCCATCGGTTAACGGGAATACCATGTCCTTGTATTTATCCGAAAGATTTTCGTGAACATGTTTGATCTGCGGTAAGGCACGGTGGGCGATTTTTTCACATTTGCGTTCATATGCCGCCTTCATGGACGCATAAATTTTATCAGTCAACTCTGCTCGGTTGATTTGAGCGAATTCCTCAGCGGAGATAGGTGATTCAATTCCAATGATGCGCAATAATTCCATTTCGAAATCGTGGAATTCACTTCCGCCGTATTGTTGAACGGTTGTTTCGCATAATTCAAAGAACATGTTATCGATGTCAATGTCTAAGCGGTCTCCAAACAATGCATTTTTACGTTTTTTGTAGATGGCTTTACGTTGTGCATTCATTACGTCGTCGTATTCCAACAGGTTTTTACGTACGCCAAAATTGTTTTCCTCCACTTTTTTCTGAGCACGCTCGATGGATTTAGACACCATTCCATGTGAAATCACTTCACCTTCTTTCAGTCCCATACGGTCCATCAACTTCGCAATGCGATCGGATCCGAATTTACGCATCAAATCATCTTCTAACGAAACAAAGAAACGAGAAGAACCTGGATCTCCTTGGCGTCCAGAACGACCTCTTAACTGTCGGTCAACGCGACGTGAATCGTGACGCTCGGTACCAATAATCGCCAATCCTCCAGCTTCTTTCACCCCTTCACCCAATTTGATATCGGTTCCACGTCCAGCCATGTTCGTTGCAATCGTTACCGCACCTGCAAGTCCAGCATTTGCAACGATTTCTGCTTCTTTCTGATGGTATTTCGCGTTAAGAACCTGATGAGGTATCTTTTTCATTTGAAGCATGCGGGAAAGTAATTCAGAAATTTCAACTGTTGTAGTTCCCACAAGTACTGGTCTACCTGCAGCCACCAAATCCTCAATTTCCAAGATTACGGCATTGTATTTTTCCCTAGCGGTTTTGTATACGTAATCGTCTAGGTCTTTTCGAGATATTGGTTTGTTCGTTGGAACGACTACCACATCTAATTTGTAAATGTCCCAAAACTCTTTTGCTTCCGTTTCTGCAGTTCCGGTCATACCAGCTAATTTGTGGTACATCCTGAAGTAATTTTGCAAGGTTACCGTCGCGTATGTTTGCGTCGCTGCTTCCACGTCCACATTTTCTTTTGCTTCAATGGCTTGGTGGAGTCCGTCAGAATATCTGCGACCTTCCAAAATACGTCCCGTAGATTCATCGACAATTTTGACTTTCCCATCAAGGATCACATATTCCACTTCTTTTTCGAAAAGGGTATACGCTTTTAACAATTGGTTGATCGAGTGAATGCGTTCCGATTTAATGGAATACTCACGCACCAAAACGTCTTTTTGCTCTAAATAGACCTCTTTGTTCAGGTTTAATTTTTGAAGTTTTGCGATTTCATCGCCAATATCAGGCATGACAAAGAAGTTGCGGTCATCCTTTCCAGATACCAAATCAATTCCTTTATCTGTTAATTCAATCGTATTGTTTTTTTCATCGATAACGAAAAAGAGTTCTGCATCGATTTTTTTCATGTTTTTACCTTGCTCCGACATATAGAAGTTTTCGGTTTTCTGCAAGTGAACTTTGATTCCAGGCTCAGATAAAAACTTAATTAATGTGCGGTTTTTTGGTAGGCCTCGGTACGCTCTCAATAAAGCAATACCACCTTCCTCCAACATGCGTTTCGCCTCGTTTTTATCTTCGGGCGCTTCGTTAATAACCGTTAATAATTTTTTCGCTTCTGCTAAACACTGTTGCACATATTGTTTTTGTGCCTCAACCACACGTTCGATGCGCGGTTTTAACTCGTGGAACTCATGTTCATCTCCCTTTGGAGTTGGACCAGAAATAATCAAAGGAGTTCGCGCGTCATCAATTAGGACAGAATCGACCTCATCGACAATTGCGAAATGATGTTTACGCTGAACCAGGTCATCCACGTGTCCCGCCATGTTGTCTCGAAGGTAGTCAAAACCAAATTCATTATTCGTTCCAAACGTAATGTCCGCCATATAGGCTTTCCTTCTTTCTTTGGAGTTTGGACGGTGTTTGTCTATGCAATCAACAGTCAAACCGTGGAACTGATAAAGTGGACCCATCCATTCGGAATCTCGTTTTGCCAGGTAATCATTGACAGTAACGATGTGTACACCTTTTCCAGCAAGGGCATTTAAGTATACCGGCAAGGTTGCTACTAACGTTTTTCCTTCACCCGTTTGCATTTCGGCAATATTTCCTTTGTGTAATGCTGCTCCACCCATCAATTGAACATCGTAGTGTACCATGTTCCATGAAATGTGTCCGCCTGCAGCAGTCCACTCATTATGCCAAATGGCTTTATCACCTTCGATGGTAATTCCGTCTTTCTTTGCGGCAAGTTCACGGTCAAAATCTTCTGCGGTCACCACAAGTTTGCCATTGCTTGCCCAACGAAAAGCTGTTTCTTTGACAACAGCAAATGCCTCTGGAAGCAACCTGAGTAAGGTTTCTTCAATTTGCGCATCTACCTCTTTCTCTAATTTATCGATGCGATCAAATAAATCTTCCTTTTCGTCAATACTGGTATTCAAGCTTTCCGCTTTTTCACGAAGTTCGGCTAACTGAGCTTCAAGGCCTTCTTTTTCTTGACGAATAAGCACTTGAAACTCACGTGATTTTTGACGAAGTTGATCGTCAGAAAGGGTTTTTATTTGCTCATGAGCAACATTTGCTTGCTCAGCGTAAGGCCAGTATAATTTCTTGTCTTTCGCGTTCTTATCTCCAAAAATGGATTTTAAGATATCTCCAATCATTCTTTTTCTCTTTAATGCAAGTAACAAAGTTAAGCAATTCTATGTAAATGAATGGGCTTTGAATGGGATCATTTGGAATAAAAAAGTAGAAAGGGAACAAGCGTTCTTTTTTGTCTGTGGCATGAAGTAGAGTGGATGCGTTTAAAACCACGCTAATTAGCAATTATGCTTATCTTTGTGCCATGCATGAAATGATATTAATTTTAGATTTTGGTTCTCAATACACGCAATTAATTGCACGAAGAATCCGCGAGTTGAACGTATATTGTGAAATCCATCCATGGAATAAAATCCCGGAATTAACCCCCAATATAAAAGGTGTTATTCTCTCTGGAAGTCCATTTTCCGTAAGGGACGCGGCATCTCCGAGACCGGATTTAAGCAGCATAAAAGGAAAAATGCCTCTTTTGGGTGTGTGTTTTGGTGCGCAGTACCTTTCACATCATTTTGGTGGTGAAGTATTGCCTTCCAATACACGGGAGTACGGACGCGCACATTTATCGTATGTCGATGCATCCAACGTATTGACGAAAGGTATGACCAATGGCTCACAAGTATGGATGTCACACGGTGATACCATTAAAAAGATTCCTGCAAATTATAAAGTAATTGCCAGTACTTCAGACGTGGAAATCGCAGGTTACCACATAGAGGGAGAGGAAACGTTTGGGATTCAATTTCATCCGGAAGTCTACCATTCGATTGAAGGAAAAATACTACTTAAAAACTTTATCGTTGAGCTTTGTCATTGTGCGTGCGACTGGACTCCAGATTCTTTCGTGGAGGAAACAACTGCTCGTTTGCGTGAGCAATTGGGTGATGATAAAGTCATTCTTGGATTGTCGGGTGGCGTTGACTCCTCCGTTGCGGCTGTATTGCTTCACAAGGCAATTGGAGCTAATCTTCATTGCATATTTGTCGATAATGGCTTGCTACGAAAAAATGAATATCAGTCCGTCCTAGCTTCATATCAAGGTATGGGATTGAATGTGAAAGGTGTGGATGCGTCGAGTCAGTTTTATGCTGCATTAAGTGGTTTGACAGACCCGGAATTGAAACGCAAGGCCATTGGAAAAGTATTTATTGACGTATTTGACGAGGAATCGAAAAAAGTAGAAGGTGCAAAATGGCTCGGACAAGGAACGATTTATCCCGATGTGATCGAATCCGTTTCGGCAACAGGCGGTCCTTCTCAAACCATCAAATCACATCACAATGTTGGTGGTTTACCTGACTATATGAAGCTATCTGTTGTAGAACCTCTGAGGCTTCTATTCAAGGATGAGGTTCGAAGAATTGGTCGTTCCTTAGAAATCGATGAACGCATTCTTGGAAGACATCCGTTCCCTGGACCTGGATTAGGAATTCGTATTTTGGGTGAAGTAACCGCTGAAAAAGTGAGGATTCTTCAAGATGTTGATGCGATTTTTATTGATGGATTGAAAGAGGATGGATTGTACGATGATGTTTGGCAAGCTGGTGCAATCTTTTTACCAATCCAATCAGTTGGAGTGATGGGTGATGAACGCACCTATGAAAATGCAGTTGCATTGCGCGCTGTAACGTCAACAGATGGTATGACAGCGGATTGGTGTCATTTGCCTTATGAATTTCTGGCTAAAATATCCAACAAAATCATTAATCAAGTAAGGGGTATCAACCGTGTCACGTATGACATCAGTTCGAAACCACCAGCAACCATTGAATGGGAATAAAATCCGCTGCATGAAAAACACCTTGTTGTTCGTATTGTTACTGAGTGCCTTGTTGGTTTATGGACAAGAGTATGCACAAGTGACCGAACACGAGGGGAAGAAATGCTATGTGCACACGGTGGCAGATGGAAATAATCTGTACGGATTGCAACAAATGTATGCTTGTCCGGCAGAAGATATATTGAACATGAATCCGGGTATTGAACGTGGATTAACGACAGGTGAACAAGTGTATATTCCTGTTCAGCGTAGAACAATCAAACACACGGTCATTGAAAAGGAAACGCTTTATTCGCTTTCTCGAACTTATGATGTGTCCATTGATAGCATTACAAAATACAATCCGACCGTAAAAAACGGCCTAAAAGTCAATCAGCGCTTGTCTATTCCATACGCGGTTGCTCCAATTCAAATCGATAAGCCCACGACTTCTCTTGACGTCGCTCGACAAGAAATACCTAAGCCAAGTCCGGAAGCAAAAGCAAAATATACGGTTTCGTTCACCGATGAAATCATTTCTCATGTCTTGTTGCCACAAGAGTCCTTGTACACTTTGTCCAAGCGATTCATGGTTCCAGTGCCAGAACTTCAAGCTTTAAATCACTTGAGTTCGAGCAAGGTAAATCCTGGTCAAGTGATTCGAATCCCAATAAAAAAAGAAATGGTGACGCTTGTTCCGAATGGAACT
>JBEEIV010000275.1:0-3108 GCA_041169645.1 Bacteroidota bacterium | reverse complement strand
CTTTTTCGGAAGCGCTACAATCCGGAGACATTATCAATTTGAACTAGTGTTTCAAATCGACCTTATATCCATCAAACTTTTCTATTTTTGCAGGGATGAAAACATCTGAAAGAATTGCTGTTATTGGAGGAGGAAGTTGGGCTACCGCCATTGTTAAGTTGTTATGCAATACACAAGAAAAAGTCAGTTGGTGGATGCGAAGTGAGTCTTCTGTAACACACATTCAACAATTCCAACACAATCCCAAATACCTTCAATCGGTCGCATTCGATCTGTCAAAACTCGAAGTTTCAACCGACTTAAATCACCTTGTCAGAACCGCAGACATCGTCATCATTGCAACACCTTCTGCTTTTTTAACGGAAACATTTTCGCAGATTCCAGCAGATTTATTTAAGGACAAAATTGTGTTCTCTGCAGTGAAAGGAATTATCCCAGAATACAATGCTATTCCAGCACGATTCATTCATAAAACCTTGGGGATACCTTACCATCAAATTGGCATCATTTGCGGACCTTGTCACGCGGAGGAAGTAGCGCTCGAGCGTCTTTCCTATCTAACCATTGCCTGCAGCAATGAAATTACCGCGGTAAAAATGGCGGATTCCTTGGCTTGCAGGTACATCAAAACAACTACCTCAGACGATTTATTTGGTACAGAAATTTCTGCGGTACTCAAAAATGTCTATGCGCTTGCGGCAGGAATTTGTCATGGAATTGGCTACGGAGATAATTTTCAGGCCGTATTAATTTCCAATGCCATTCAAGAAATTGAACGATTCATCGACGTGGTGAGTCCGGTTCACCGCGATACCAAAACGAGTGCATACCTCGGTGACTTACTCGTTACCGCTTATTCAAATTTTTCTAGGAATCGAACTTTTGGATTCATGATTGGAAAAGGATATTCTGTTAAATCGGCTCAACTGGAAATGAATATGATTGCGGAAGGATATTATGCCACCAAAAGTTTAACAGAGATCAACAAAAAATTTAACGTCGATATGCCTATTTTACATGCGGTGGACCGCATTTTGTACGGCGGTATTTCGCCCGTTATTGAAATGAAATTACTTGCAGAAAAACTATCTTAATTCTAAAAAAATGCTTGTTTTTAAATTTGGAGGTGCGTCAGTCAAAGATGCCGATGCGATACAAAATGTTGCTTCGATCCTTTCACTTTATCCGGGTCAAAAGCTCACAGTGGTCGTTTCAGCCATGGGCAAATCCACGAATAAATTAGAGGAAATTGTGGATGCCCTAGAAATAAAAAATCACAAGTTGTTCTCCGGATTAGTGGATGAATTAGAGGCTTTTCATCTGGATATTATGGCTGCCTTGTTTCCAGAAAAGCATTTTAAAATATACCAAACTATTGAAGAACTTTTCGGAAAATTGAGGGCGCGTTATGAATCACCATTCTCTGAAAACCGAAGTTTTGAATACGATCAAGTGGTATCACTAGGGGAAGTACTTTCTTCTCAAATACTCAGCGCTTACTTAATTGATCAAGATTTTTCGGTTCAATGGATGGATGCGCGGGCATTGATTCGAACCGACCATACCCATCAAGAAGCAAAAGTTGATTGGCAGAAAACGGAAGAATTGATTCGAAGCAACATGCTTCCTGCTTTTTCGGATGCGGACATCCTCCTAACACAAGGATTTATTGGTCATACCAGAGAAGGATTTACGAGTACTTTAGGTCGTGAAGGGTCAGATTATACAGCCGGTATTTTAGCTTATTGTAGCGAAGCTGAAAGCGTAACCATTTGGAAAGATGTTCCAGGAATGTTAAATGCAGATCCGAAGTACTTCGAAAACACGAAAAAATTGGAAGCGATTTCATTTAAGGAAGCGATTGAACTTTCATATTATGGCGCCAGTGTGATACATCCCAAAACGATTCAGCCCTTACAAAATAGAAATATTCCGTTGTATGTGAAATCCTTTATTGATCCAAAAGCAGATGGAACGGTTATACAGGCTTCATCCAGTAAAGATCACTTAATTCCTTCTTACATCTTCAAGTTTGACCAGGCATTGTTCTCCTTTACACCGAAAGATTTTTCGTTCATCATTGAGGAAAACCTCAGCGTTATCTTCGGAAAACTAGCTGATTTACAGGTGAAAATCAATTTAATGCAAAATTCAGCATTAAGTTTTTCCATATTAGTTGATCAAAAAAAGGTAAACAGAGCCGCATTACTCAACTTATTTCAACAGGAGTATGAGGTAAAATATAATGAAGATTTATCCTTAGTAACCATTCGCCATTACGATGACAAAACAATCCAACAAGTCACTGACGGCAAAGAGATTATTCTGCAACAACGCACACGACACACAGCACGATTTGTACTGAAGTAATGTTCAAATACCACTTTTGTGGTATTTGCATTCCCGCTATTTGCATGTAGCTTTGTGGCATGGTAAGTACATTGGATCATATTGCATTGAGGCAGGTTGTCGAAATCGTATCTGTGGATCAATCCCCCATATCTTCGAAACTAACAGAGATGGGATTGGTTTCTGGACAATTCATTACTACCCTGTTCAAGGCACCATTCGGTGATCCAATTGCCATCGAGTTGAATGGCGCTGTTCTTTCATTGCGTTTAGAAGAGGCACAATTTATCGAAGTAAAAGCCTAGTGCTTTGGATCTAATTTCATAAGTTTGCAAACCATGAAAATTGCGTTACTCGGTAATCCCAATACAGGAAAAAGTTCCGTTTTTAACCTGCTGACAGGATTACGTCAACAGGTAGGTAATTTCCCCGGAGTTACGGTAGATAAAAGAAGTGGATTTATACAAGTAGATAAGGTTCAGCACGAATTAATCGATTTTCCAGGCACTTACAGCATTTACCCAAGATCGAAAGAAGAATCGGTGGTGTACGACGTATTATCGAATCCCAGCCATCAACACCATCCAGATCAAATCATCTTCGTCGCTGACGCAAGTAATTTACACCGTAATTTATTGTTTTTTTCACAGGTCTACGACTTGGGGATTCCTTGTGTTTTGGTGTTAAATATGTGGGACCTAGCACAACGCAAGGGAATTGAAATTTCGATTGATCAGCTAGCTACATTATTCCCCGGCA
>JBEEIV010000274.1:0-3044 GCA_041169645.1 Bacteroidota bacterium | reverse complement strand
AATACTCAAAAGGTTTATTCCAAAACTTCAATTTCAATTGGGTTGGAAACCGTAAGTATTTCTACATTTTCTCCATTACCGTAACCATTCTTGGTATGGTAGGTTTATTTACACGTGGTTTAAAACAAAGCGTTGAATTTACGGGTGGTTATACCTTCTCTGTGAAATTTGAAAAGAAAGCAGACATTGAGTACATCAGAACGAATTTGGAGAAAGTCTTGGTTGAAAATAAAGAAATCGCTTCCATCGACTTGAAAACGAAATCGAATGATTACAATGTCGATATCGTGACAAACTACCTTTTGAAAAAAGAAGGTGCGATGGACGAGGTTAAAACAAAATTAACCGAAGGATTGAACAATTGTGATGCTAAATTGGGATCTCACAAAATTACAGGTCAGCGATTTATCTCTGCTTCTGTTTCTAGTGAACTTTGGTCTTCGTCGGCGATTGCGATGTCCTTAGCGATGCTTGCCATCTTTGCATACATCTTGTTGCGATTTGGTCATTGGCAGTATTCTATTGGTGCGATTGTTGGATTAGCGCACGATGCATTCTTCGTAATTTCTGTATTCTCTCTTTTACATGGTTACTTACCATTTAGTTTGGATGTGAATCAGGCGTTTATTGCGGCAATTTTGACGGTCATTGGTTACTCCATGAATGATACGGTGATTGTCTTTGACCGTATTCGCGAGAACTTACGTAAGAGCTCTGCGACGGACAACCACCGTGAAATCATTAACCAATCTTTGAATAAAACGCTTAGCCGTACGTTTAATACGTCTATGATTCTATTCGTGGTTGTGTTAATCATGTTCATTTTTGGTGGACCTGCCATCAAAGGATTCTTATTCGCCTTATTGGTAGGAGTGATCATCGGAACGTACTCTTCACTTTGTGTGGCGACTCCAATTCTGATCGATTTCTCTAAAAAATTGAAAGCGTAAGTTTTTAATGCATATTGAAAGGCCGTCCTATGTGACGGCTTTTTTTATGTCAGTGATTTTCGGAAATGTTCGACTATTCAAGGAATAACTTGTTTTGTATCTTGTCGAAATAAATGATTTCTTTTTTGGGTTGGTTTCAAACTTCGATTGGATTGATTCAAACATGCTTTTAAGGAGTTCTAAACGCTTTTCGGGCCAAAAGATTATATGATTATTAGCTCGATGAAAATCACGCATAAAACAGCTTGTTTACTTCTGAAAGCACGCCATGTGAAACGAGTAGAGGGCATTCGGACTTACATAACCTCGCACTTAGATTTCTTTCGTGCTAAATCAATTGGATTAAATCCCTCGGGATGATATATTGAGAGACCAGTTATTTCCACGAATGAATATGTTTCTTCTTAATTGAATCGTTTGTTCGGTAAATCCTGTCTTTGGATTGTTGGTTCGAAGTAGTTCATCGAATCTTATAAAGTGAAAAGTAAAAAAAAAAAAGCCAAGCGTGAACTTGGCTTATGATCAAATCGCTCATTTATATTAATAATTCCCGGTGATTTTAAATGTATAAGTAACATTTGCTGGAGTATACGCATAATCATACCCAGAGCCTGCGCACATGGTCATTGTAAAGGTTCCGTCGTTGTTATTCTTCACATATAATGAGTTGCCAAAATCTAATGCGTAACCAGAACTTGTATTCTGAATGTAGACATGACTGGACGCAAGGTTTGTCGAAGAACTCATACTGGTATAAATTTGAGTACTTGGTTCACCAAGGAATTTAAATTTATATACGTTGAATCCAAGTTGAACGGAATATTGTCTATACACACCGCCGCCAGTGGTACCTGTAAAAACCGCATTGGATGTATTTCCATTTTCGATATTAGAACCATCCCAAGCAGATGCGACGGAATAACTATTATTCGCTACAAAACAAGGCGCGGTGGTGGTTCCGGTTAAACTCACTGGTTCGCTACGTACCAATTTCCCATTTTTTGTACCAACAAAACATGTGAAATAATACGTTTGTCCTGGAGGGAAATTGTAATTATCCATGGTCATCACCACGGTATTTCCTGTAATTTCTGTTGTGCGAATTTGGCTTGACGAGATATCATGATCGGGGATCACACTACCCGAGAACCCGCAGAAATTCAATTTCTTGATATCGATATTATCAATATTAGCAGTTAATACGAATTGTCCCGTACTGTTTTGGGTAACAGTTAAACTCAACTGGGGTTCTGTTTCTTTCGTACAAGAAAACAAAACAAACAAGGTTAAAGAAAAAAGAATAATTTTCATAATGATGGTTTAAAAACGGATTCCTAATCCGAATTGATGATAGTTCGTGTTAATGATAAGGTTACCGGTTGTGTATCCTATGTTGTAATTTTCAGAAATGGTCTTCGAAAAAGTATATTCTGAATAAACGGTCAAATTCCCAAACGCTTTTTCATAACCCAAGTGAAACCTGATTCCTCCATGAATGAAAAAACGTTCATCGTTAATGGTGTAAGGATTGAAGAAATCGTAAATCACCCATTTATAAACTGTATTGTCTAGCCCAGCAAACAACTGAGGACCAAAGTATAATTCGGGAATGCTTTTTTGAAATGGCGTGTAGTCGAGCCCCATACAGGCGTCGATGCTGTTAAATTTGGAAAAACTGAGATCCGCTGCTTGAACGGTACTCGATTGAATTGCGTAGGTGTGCAAAACTGAATCGCTTGGAGTGTATTTATAATATTCAATAGAGAATCTACCGCGCACTTGATAAAAGTACTTGGAGTTAAATTGAAACACAATTCCTTTTCCTGGATTCACTAAATTACCCACCAAGTTGTTGGGCATGGAGTATCCTGCTCTGATTCCAACGGTCCCAACGTCTTGACCCAAAACTGGTGAACCTATCAGACAGAAGAGTAAGAGGTTTCGTATAATTGTTTTTGATAATTGCATATGCATGAGGTTGATGTACACTGAGTTTAGGTATTATTTCATGTGAAGAATGAGCAAATTAGAACTTGATACCAACGGTAAATTTGTGATTGATGTAGTTGAACATGTAATCCTCATCGATCCCCA
>JBEEIV010000273.1:0-7258 GCA_041169645.1 Bacteroidota bacterium | reverse complement strand
ATGTTGTTCCTTCTTTGATGACCATGAGTCCCTCGAAACTAATGTAACGAGTAACTGCGGCTCCAATAATGATGATAATAAAAGAAAGGTGAAAAAGCAACATGGCAATTTTTTCACGCTGAAACATCTTGTATTTGAAAATATTTGAGAGGAGATTTAAGGACAGATAAACTAACAGGATTTCAAACCAAGTAGCATTGTAAATAATGATTTTCGCACTTTGAATGCCATAAATGGATTCAATAAAGGTTGCCGCGCCAATACCAACTAAAAAGAGGATTAATCCTACTGTCATCCAACGCATGGAAAAGAGTGAGGAAAGAAGTTTATCCAACATAGTGTAAAATTTACTGCAAAAATACGACTTGTCAGTTTGATTCTTGTCAGGAAGGTAGTATTCTTGTGAAATAATTTATGGATATGCGTCATTTCAATCGATTTCTCCTCATTTTATTTATGTTTACATGTTTGAATCTGGGTGTTTTTGCCCAGCGTCGATTCGAGGCAAAACAAATTTCCAATGATCAAAGTGTTTCTAAAGGTAAATTAACAAGTTATTTGTTGCCATTTAACGACACTTGTTCTCGTCAGGTAGCAATCTGGGTCCCGGACAATTTTGATCCGAATAAAACCTATGCCACCATCTACATGCATGATGGTCAAATGCTCTTTGACGCCACGGTGACATGGAATAAAAAAGAATGGCGCGTGGATGAAACTTGCGACAGTTTAATGAGCAATAACATCACTCGTCCATTTATAGTCGTGGGTATTTACAATGATCCAACTAACCGGTATGCCGAGTTTTTCCCACAGGGAGCTGTTGCCTACATGGATACTGCGTATACCAATCAATTATTGAACACGCTTTGGAATGGAGCGTTGCGCGCAGATTATTACATCCATTGGATCACACATGATTTAATCCCTTTTGTGGAGGATCAATATCCCGTAAGTCACAAGCGGGAAGATCGTTTTTTGATCGGTTCCAGCATGGGAGGATTAATTTCGTTATACGGACTTACGGAAAAACCAAATACGTTTGGTGGAGCAGCTTGTTTGTCGATCCATACACCTATGATCAATTTTCAACTGATGGGCGATGACGCGATGAATGCCATGGTTTTACCCTACAATCAGTATTTAAAAAATGAATTACCATCTCCTAGGAAAGTAAAACTATACATTGATAGGGGCACGGAAACCCTGGATGCGTATTACGGACCTTATCACGAAGTACTTTTGAAAACTCTTGGAAATAAAGGATATGAATTAGGTCCTAATTATCTGACACTTATTTGTCAAAAAACTGCTCACGATGAGGTTTCTTGGGCAAATCGGTTAGCAATTCCGATGAAATTCTTGTTGATAAATGATCCAGCTGTCAAAAGACCATCCAAACATTTTTATAAATTTGTCAAAGGTCCGTTTTAGGATGATATAAAGAAAGAATGAAGACCATACTCATATTAGGTGCAGGAATGTCTGCATCAACTCTTATTAGGTATTTGTTAGAACGAGCAGAAGCTGAAAATTGGCTGGTGAAAATTGTTGACCAGAACATCGATTTGGTAAAAAAGAAAATACATGGACATCCAAATGCTGAAGCGATTTCATTTAACGCCTTGGATTCCGCTGAACGTAAACCAGCTATTGCACATGCTGACTTGGTCATTTCCATGTTGCCTGCAATATACCATGTTGAGGTTGCAAAAGATTGCATTGAGTTGCGCACAAATTTAATTACGCCATCTTATATCTCCCCGGAGATGCGCGAATTGGACGAAGCGGCAAAACAAGCGGGAATCATCATCATGAATGAAATAGGTGTCGACCCTGGAATCGATCACATGAGTGCCATGAAGGTAATCGATCACATCAAAGAAACTGGCGGTGAACTAACAAGTTTCAAGTCTTTTTGTGGTGGCTTACTTGCCCCTGAATCGGACAACAATCCATGGCATTATAAATTTACTTGGAATCCAAGAAATGTCATTGTCGCAGGTCAAGGTCCAGCTGCATGCTACATGGACAATAACGAATACAAGTACATTCCATATTCCCAGTTATTCAAGAAATTAGACCGATTCAAAATTCAACCATACGGTGAATTTGATGGGTATGCAAACCGAAATTCATTGATTTATTCTACCACGTACGGCATCGATGGAATTCCTACGATATACAGAGGTACGTTGAGAAGACCGAATTATTGTCAAGGATGGGACGTACTTATTCAGTTAGGAATGACGGATGATTCTTACGCAATGACAAATTCAGAAACATTGACTCCTAGGTCCTTTTTAAATGCGTTTTTGCCTTATGAAACCCATACATCGGTTGAAGATAAGTTCAAGCAAGTTTTAGGTGAGAAAAATGCTCATCTATTTGAACAATTTGAGCACATCGGCATCTTCGACGACTCCTTTAACTTTGGAATAAAAAATGCTAGTCCCGCAAAATTATTACAGCATTTATTGGAACCAAAATGGCGTTTAGAGTCAGGAGATAAGGACATGCTCGTCATGTACCATGAATTCCAATACCAGATTCAGCACAAGCGCAAAAAAATCACCTCTTCCCTTGTTGCATTGGGTGAAGATGAGGTATACACAGCCATGTCGAATACCGTTGGATTACCTGTTGCCATTGCTGCAAAGTTGATTTTATCGGGTGAAATAAAGGAAAAAGGCGTAACGTTGCCCGTAAATAAAGAAGTATATGAACCAATCTTAGCGGAATTAAGTTCATTTGGGATTACCTTTGAAGAAAAAGAACAAACTTTATAATAGAAAAAACATGGAAAACGAAGAGAACCACATGAACATTGAATTATCCGAAGACATTGCGTTAGGGATTTATTCAAATTTAGCCATCATCACACATTCACCTGCAGAGCTTGTATGTGATTTCGTTCAAATCATGCCAGGAATGCCCAAAGGCAAAGTACGTTCGCGCGTATTAATGACGCCTCAGAATGCGAAACGATTCTTACAAGCACTTTCGGATAATATCCAGAAATACGAACAGAATTTTGGTGTGATTGACGATCCTCAAGCTGGATTTCCCCCAATGAATTTTGGCACTCCAAATACGATGGCATAAACGCTGAATATGTTGTTGTCGATATGTATTCCGATTTACAACACGGATATCCGTCCAATTGCGACAGAACTATACCGACAATTACAGCAATTTCCCTCAGAGGTAGAGTTACTCTTTCTGGATGATTTTTCTGATCTTCTAATCAGAGAGAAAAATCGTTCAGTTGGTTTATTTTGCGATTACCAAGAACTCCCGGAAAACATCGGAAGGTCGCGTATAAGAAATGCATTTTTACCATTCGTTAAAGGCTCGTATATGCTTTTTTTGGATAGTGATTCAATCGTTGTACGAGCGGATTTTGTAGCAAAATACGTCGCATACATCAAAGAACATAATCCCGATTTGGTAGTAGGTGGAAGGGAAGAAACGATGGAACGTCCGAAGCGGAATTACTTGTTGCGGTGGAAATATAGTCAAGCGAGAGAAAGTAAATCTGTTGAAGAACGCATGAGTGATCTGACAAGTGGATTTAAATCCAATAATTTTGTTGTTAGAAAAAAGATTTTTGAAAAAAACGTATTCGACGAATCCATTCAATTATATGGACATGAAGATACGCTATTCGGTTATCAATTGCGAAAGAAGGGCGTGGTGTGTTCCCACATCGATAATCCAATATTAAACAGTGATTTGGTGGATAACGAAGAATTTTTAGCGAAAACAAAGGAAGCGATTTCTAATTTATTGCGAATAGCGATTAAACTGAATGACCCTCAATTCATACGAGAACAAAAGCTCTTAACGTTAGTCAAACGAATTACGCGATTTAAACTAACGACCTATTTATTTCAATCTTTTGGAAAGATTATTCAACCACTTATCTATGGGTTATTGATCAGGGGATATGTCCGATTATGGCTATTTGACCTCTATCGTTTAATCGAGTTAGAAAGGTTACTCGCCAAGGACAATTTGGATGAATGAATGTAGTTTTTGTTTTTCTATTTCCCAATTCTCAGAAGCAGAGGCTTTCAAGCAATTCATTTTTTGCGTAGCTAAAATTTCTGGGTTTTCTTTCAAATAAGTGATGGATTGAGCGATTGAATCCGCATCAACTTGGTCTATTATAGTACCTATCTGATAGTGGAGTATGACCCGTTCAAGTTCCACTAATCTACTCGTTAAAATTGGTGTTCCAGCATGCATATAATCGAATAGTTTATTGGGAAGGGAGAATTCATAGTTTTTACTGAGTGGTTTATCCAAGGTCAGTCCAAGATCCGCATGTGAGGTAAATTGCATCATTTCTGCATATGGACGTCGACCATAGAGAAACACGTTGTTTTCTAACTGATGTTCCTGTATTAACCTTCGCACGACCGGCATCGCGTCACCATCACCAACAAGCAATAAAGCAACATCCCTTAATTCCTTCATCGCAAGCACGGCCTCCTCTATACCTCGCTCCACATTGAGTCCTGCTCCCTGCATGATGACAAGAAATCGATTGATAGGAATACCTAATTCTTCTTTACTTGGCAAATGATCCATTTGGAATTTATTTGGAATATTCCGTATGACCAATAGGGTTTTCCCATAGCGCTGTTGGTACGTAGCTGCAATGGAGTCATTCACCGTAATAATGTGTTGGAGTCGAGGAAAAATAAATCGTTCTATGGATAGCCAAATGGATTGAATTTTTTTACGGTGAATGAGTTCTGGTGCCTCTGTAAACAATTCATGGCTGTCGTAGATTAATTGAGATCTTGAGAATTTGCTTACAAGGTAATTAGGAAGAAGCGTGTCAAGGTCATTTGCATATAATAGGTGTTTCTTTTTGAAAAGCAAGATAAAAAACAAACGTAAATTCAGTTCCATGTAAAAGAATGGGCCCTTTTCGAAAAACAACACCAGTCGTTTTGTTCGGTACAATCGTTCACTCAATTCAGGGCTAGATTTCTTTTTTCGTCCAATCAATAGTACCTCAAGTCCCATTTCGTGTAAAAGAGAACAGGTGCGGTGAACCCGGTTATCGGTGACCAAATCACTTGATACTGAAACAATCACTTTTCGTTTTGTCATCGAAACAAAATTAATCAATTCCCCGTAGCTTAGCGAGGCAAAAAGGATGGAGAAAAAAAATTGAAATATTTTTAAAAAAATTCTTTGAGATAAGAAAAAGTTTCATACATTTGCAATCCCAAATTGGTCTTTGGGAAAAGAAAAACGTTCTTTATTTTAAGAAAACCAACAATTAAAAAAATTGCCGATGTAGCTCAGTTGGCCAGAGCAGCTGATTTGTAATCAGCTGGTCGGGGGTTCGAATCCCTCCATCGGCTCTCATTGTTGGGGGGATACTCAAGCGGCCAACGAGGGCAGACTGTAAATCTGCTGGTGTACACCTTCGCAGGTTCGAATCCTGCTCCCCCCACAGGAAAAGCAAAAAGCGGGAGTAGCTCAGTTGGTAGAGCGTCAGCCTTCCAAGCTGAACGTCGCGAGTTCGAATCTCGTCTCCCGCTCACTTTTCGTAGAGCGCCGGTGTAGCTCAGGGGTAGAGCGCTTCCTTGGTAAGGAAGAGGTCACGAGTTCAATTCTCGTCATTGGCTCATGAATAAATGAAGTTGAATCCTTTCCATAGTTTATGGTAAAGGATTTTATGATAAATAAGTATATTATTAACTAAGTAACAAATAAGAAAATGGCTAAGGAAAATTTTGACCGTTCCAAACCACACGTGAACATTGGTACTATTGGACACGTTGACCATGGTAAGACTACGTTGACTGCAGCAATCTCTAGCGTACTTGCTTCTAAGGGATTGGCTCAGGTTCGTGATTTCTCTTCAATTGATAACGCGCCGGAAGAAAAAGAGCGTGGTATCACTATTAACACTTCGCACATCGAGTACGAAACAGCAAACCGTCACTACGCACACGTTGACTGTCCAGGTCACGCGGATTACGTAAAGAACATGGTTACTGGAGCTGCACAGATGGACGGAGCGATTTTAGTAGTTGCTGCAACTGATGGTCCGATGCCTCAAACACGTGAGCACATCCTACTTGGTCGTCAAGTTGGTGTTCCTCGTTTAGTTGTGTTCATGAACAAAGTGGACATGGTAGATGATCCAGAATTATTAGAGTTGGTTGAAATGGAAGTACGTGAATTACTTTCTTTCTACAAATATGATGGTGACAATGCACCAGTTATCCAAGGTTCCGCTTTGGGAGCATTAAACGGAGAGCCTCAGTGGGTTGCTACAGTTGATGCGTTAATGGAAGCAGTTGATACATACATCGAACTTCCTCCACGTGATGTTGATAAACCATTCTTGATGCCAGTTGAAGACGTATTTACGATTACAGGTCGTGGTACAGTAGCAACAGGTCGTATCGAAACTGGAGTTATCAACTCTGGTGAGCCAGTTGAAATCTTAGGTATGGGTGAATTGAAATTAACTTCTACAGTAACAGGAGTTGAGATGTTCCGTAAAATCTTAGATCGTGGTGAAGCAGGTGATAACGTAGGTTTATTACTTCGTGGTATTGAGAAATCTCAAATCAAACGTGGAATGGTTATCTGTAAACCAGGTTCAACTACACCTCACCAAGAATTTAAAGCTGAGATCTACGTATTGAAAAAAGAAGAAGGTGGACGTCACACTCCATTCCACAACAGATACCGTCCTCAATTCTATTTCCATACAACGGATGTTACAGGAGAAATCTTGTTAACTGACGGACGTGAGATGGTAATGCCAGGCGATAACGTATCAATCAATGTTAAATTGATCGTACCAGTTGCAATGGACAAAGGACTTCGTTTTGCGATCCGCGAGGGTGGTAGAACTGTAGGTGCTGGACAGGTTACTGAAATCGTAGCTTAAAAAGAAACAACATAGTTTTAAGTAAGGGGAGTTTTACAACTCCCCTTTTTAAACGGGTGTAGCTCAGCTGGTAGAGTGGTGGTTTCCAAAACCATTGGTCGTGGGTTCGAATCCTACCGCCCGTGCTCAATTTAAATTGAAATAAGTGTCAAAAATTAGATCATATTTCCGGGAAACTTACCATGAAATGGCGCACAACGTAACGTGGCCTACATGGCAAGAACTACAAAACAACACGATTTTGGTCGTTGTTGCATCTGTTCTCATTGCACTTGTCATTTTTGCAATGGACTATGGCTTCGGAATCTCTGGAGAGGAAGGTTCATT
>JBEEIV010000272.1:0-3698 GCA_041169645.1 Bacteroidota bacterium | reverse complement strand
GCTCCCCCTGCTGGACTTGAACCAGCGACCCTCTGATTAACAGTCAGATGCTCTAACCAACTGAGCTAAGGAGGAATGTTTTCTCTTATTGAGGTTGCAAATATAAATATATTTTTATTTAATCAAAATGAGAAAAGTGAAAAAAAATAGTTTTTTTTTACCCCGAATGATAAGTGCCTAAAAATCATGTTCATCCATGGTGTAGTCATCCATGGAAGTTTCATACGAATCGTCCTCATTGTCCACTAGGTCTTCGGAAAAATCGTCTTCTCGGCTCACTGGACGCAAAATATTCGTTTTGGAAACATTTAATCGGATTTCAGATCGAATGGAACCATCCTCATGTTGAAATGCTTTAGAGAAAGGCGTGCCAATTATTTCTACCATCGTTCCGCGTTTCAGAAAATCTACAATGCGCATATTGGATCCTTCACGCTTCCAAATGGTACAATTTACCCACGTAGTTTTGGTTTTCACCTCACCTGTGCGTTTATCCTTCCAATTCTTATTGTGCGCAACTGGGAAATTGATCGCAATAATACCACGATCCATTGTTTTCATCAATGCATCTTTCCCAATGTTTCCAATCAACCTTGTTTCAAAAATTGTTGCCATGAATTCATCCTTGTTTTAAATGAGTTGAAAATTATGAATAATTCTCGCAAAACAATTATAAAATTCTGATTTTCTGTACGTTTCTAGTGGTGGTGACCGTGTGGACCATGTGCATGTCCATGCGCAATCTCCTCTTCAGTTGCTTCGCGTACTTCCAAAACTTCTCCTGAAAAATGCAAATCTGTTCCAGCCAATGGATGATTAAAGTCCATTTTCACATGCTCTTCGTCAACTTCAACGATTTTCCCACGAAGTTGATTCCCTTCGTTATCGCTCATCGGAACTAAGGCTCCTACATGAAACATTTGGTCATCAAACTTACCATCTTCATCGTGGAAAATATTTGTAGGAATCATGGCCATGTGTTGTGGGTCATGATCTCCGTATGCATTCGCAGCTACAATGTGAAAATCGAAGGAATCTCCTGTGGTTTTATCCGCAAGGTTTTCTTCGAACTCAGGAATTAAACTACCAACACCATATAAAAATACAAGTGGATTCGTTTCGTTTGTTTCTTCAATCTGCTCGCCAGTTGAATGATTGGATAGCTTGTATTTTAACGTCACTACCTTGTTTGCTGAAATGTGCATACTCAATTGTTTATGTTGGTTTTGTTGTCGATTACCGACTTTTTATTTACGTAATAATGTTTTCACGAAATTCGGTGTAGCAAATGTCGCAAAATGAATGTCCTCGTTGTAATAGCGCAACCCTTGATCAGAAACGAACTGACGGATTTCGTCAACATGTTGTACATTTTTGGGATGGCAATCTCCTTTGATTCCATATTGGAAACTCCACATACCAGTAGGGTAGGTAGGAACAAAGAATAAACCGACCGGAGCATTGTTTTCTCCAAAGATTCCTTGCAGCGTGTGATTCAGTTCAGAGAAAGCTTTCTCATTAAACTTCGGCGATTCACCTTGTGCCACCAAAATTCCTTCTGATTTTAATGCACGGTAACAATTGGAGTAGAATTCAACGGAGAAAAGTCCTTCAGCTGGTCCAACAGGGTCGGATCCATCCACAATAATGATATCGTACTCCGATTCCTTTGCATTTTTGACGAAAGCAATTCCATCATCCACGATTAATTCCAAGCGAGGATCATCAAAAGACGCTGCAATTTGTGGTAAATGTACTTTACACGCTTCAATCACTTCACCATCAATTTCTACCATGGTCACCTTTTCAATGTTCGTGTGACGTAATACTTCCCTTACTGTTCCACCATCACCACCACCAATAACGAGAACGTTTTTAGCATTTCTTAAGGTAAATAGGGAAGGGTGGGAGATCATTTCATGGTAATGAAACTCATCTTTTTCCGTCGTCATCACCATATCGTCTAACGCCAACATTTTCCCATATTTCAAAGATTCAAGGATTCGAACACGTTGAAATGGCGATTGTACATCTACAAAAACATCACCTGTAAAACGTAGGGATAAGGCTTGATCCTCATCTTTATCTGTGAACCATACATTTCGGGTGTAAAACTCAGGGTTTCTCCATTCTGCCGCTTTTTCACGCGCAGATGAGATATCGAAATCATTGCGTTGCAACAGATTCACTGAGCCACGTTTCATTTCAATCGCAGAATAAGACTTCGCTCCGAAGCATTCTTTTAAATGATCAAAGGAAATCCACGCATTCATTTCTCCACAGGTAAACAAGTCTACTGCTGCATAACCGTATTCAGGCCAAGTATGAATCGCAAGATGACTTTCTTGAATCACTACCACACCGGAAACTCCATAAGGAGAAAAATGATGAAATGTAGAGTTAATCACCGTTGCACCAGCCTTCTGTGCTGCTCCAACCATATCGCGTTCAATAGCCGCCACGTCGTTCATTACGTGTGGATCACAATTCATGAATTCTACCAAAATGTGATTTCCTAATGCTGTACTCATGCTCGATCTGAATTATTAAATAAAAAAAGTGGCGCAAAAGTACAGAATTCCAAGATAATTATTGGTGATATTGGTGACAAATCGTCTAAATGAATGAATTTAATGGAAATTTAATTTTATCACGCGCCATTTTTGAGAAAGCGAAGCTTTTCTAAGGATACCTTTATTCGTGCCTGACCAAAGATGACCGTGAGCTGCTTTCCTTTCATTTCCTCCACAACACCGATGCGATTGGTTTGAATCAATTGTACTTGACAACCCACTTTAATTAACTCCTGTTGATACGTTTCGATGCGCTCTTGTTGCTTTTTAGTTGGTTTCTTCGGCACAACCGTTTCTTGTTTTTTGATTTCCGTTTTGGATTTCTCTAACCGCAAGTACTGCGTTAATTCCTGAAATAGGGGAGCGTTAACCTCTTTTTTTCTGGATTTAGCATTGAATCGCTCAATGAATTGAAGCATTTTTTTTCCGGCATGCAACTGCTTGCTATTTACTTCGTGACTTTGATTCAATTGCGTCAAACGTTCATCCAGCCTAGCCTCCTTGGACTCATACTCCGCCTTTGCTCGAATGGCTTCGCTTGAGACACGGTCAAATTTTCGTGTTTTTTCCAACAATTGATTGCGTTCTTTTTGCAAGGAATTCAGTAAAGTGTCTAATTTGACCTTTTTTTGATCTAAGCGACTTTTTGCATCCGAAATCAACTCCTTGGAAATGCCATTCATTTGCGCAACTTCGAACGTAAACGAGCTACCGGGTTGTCCTGTTGAGAATTGATATAACGGCTGTAAGTTCTTTTCATTGAACAACATACATCCATTTTGAGCATGAGGCAATTCACTTGCTTTTAATTTGATGTTTCCGTAATGGGTGGTGATAACCCCGAAGGATTTTAAGCGATACAGTTGTTCGAAAAAAACTTCCGCCAAAGCACCACCTAATTCAGGATCAGAACCTGTACCGAATTCATCCAATAACAACAAAGATTGATGGTTAGCCTGCTCCAAAAAATACTTCATTCTTTGCAAGCGATAAGAATACGTACTTAATTCATTTTCAATGGATTGATTATCACCAATATCCGATAAAATGGTAGAGAAAAAACACATCGTGCTTTGCTCATCTACGGGAACCAACAAACCAGCTTGAAGCATCATTTGTAGGAGT
>JBEEIV010000271.1:0-3065 GCA_041169645.1 Bacteroidota bacterium | reverse complement strand
AATTCAAATATGAAATGATGCCCAACAAAGTTTCTAATCATAACAATGAAGTAACTAAGCTCATAAGTGAATTAAATCATCCATTTAATCAGGAAATTGAGCTACTTAGAACGTGCATATTAACAGCCGATATAAACTTGATAGAAAATATAAAATGGAATGGTCCCAACTACTGTTATCAAAATGAGGACCGAATAACGATGAGAATTCAACCACCAAAAAAACAAGTTCAACTTATTTTTCATCGAGGTGCGAAAAAGCAAGCGAACCCTAAAAACAAACTAATATCCCACACAAGTAAACTGTTACTTTGGAAAGAGAACGACCGAGCAATCATCACATTCAATTCCATGCAGGATATAGAAAATGGAAGAATTGAATTAGCAGACATCATCACAGAATGGATGAGTGCGACGAATAAACCATAAATCAGAGCGATTTAAACTGAACACCCATCAAAAATTGTGGAAAAGTCCTTTTTTTTACTCGCATTGAATTGCGTAAATTAGCCCTTCAAAAAACTATACAAATGAATACACGTTTAAAAAGTACTTTTTTAGCCATCGCATTGTTCGTTGGCTTTTTCGTTCGTGCAGACGAAGGAATGTGGTTTTTGATGTTCATTGAACGTCTAAATCACCGAGATATGGAGAAAATGGGATTGCAATTGACGACGGAAGAAATCTACAGCATCAATCATTCTTCCATTAAAGATGCCGTTGTTCAATTTAACGGTGGATGTACTGCTGAAATCATCTCCAAAGATGGATTAATCTTAACAAATCACCACTGTGGATATGATGCAATCGCTGAATTGTCTACTCCTGAGAAAGATTATTTAACCAACGGTTTCTGGGCAGGAACGCGCCAGGAAGAGTTAAAACCAAAATCCTTGTATGTTCGCTTTTTCGTACGTATGGATGATGTCAGCAAACGCATCCTGGGAAAAGTAACGGATCAAATGAGCGAAACGGAACGCGAAAAAGTGATCAAAGACGAAATCGCATTGATTGAGAAAGAAAACAGCGAAGGTGGAAAATACACCGTAAGTGTACGATCATTCTTCCAAGGAAACGAATTTTATTATTTTGTATACCAAGATTTTAAAGACGTTCGCTTGGTTGGAACACCTCCAAACAGCATCGGTAAATTCGGTGGAGACACTGACAACTGGGAGTGGCCACGTCATACCGGTGACTTTTCTATGTTCCGAGTATACGCAGATGCGAATGGAAATCCAGCAGAATATTCAACCGCGAATGTACCATTACATCCGAAACACCATTTACCTGTAAACATCAAAGGAATTCAAGATGGTGATTTCGCCATGATTTTAGGATACCCAGGAAGAACCAACCGTTGGTTGCCAGCAGGTGGAATTGATCAAAACGTGAAATTCGCTTACCCGGCTTGGGTAGAAGCGTCTAAAACGAGCATGGATGCCATGAAAAAATACATGGACAAAGACGACAATGTTCGTTTAAACTATGCTTCGAAATATGCGCGCATTGCAAACTACTGGAAAAACCGTCAAGGAATGATCGACGCTTTAACAAAATTCCAAACAGCAGCCGCAAAAGCGAAAAACGAAGCGAAATTTAATGCTTGGGCAAACAAACCAGCCAATGTTGCGAAATATGGAACAGTGGTTGAAACCATCAACAAATTCTATGCTGCAACAAACGAAAAAGCACGTCACGATAATTACCTACAGATCGTTTTCCGTTTCTCTGATTACGCTGGAATCAGTCGTTCATTAGGTGGACAACTTCAAGCCTATGCGAAAGCAGACGATGCGAAACGTGCAGAAATGAAACCAGGATTAACCGCTGCGATTAAAGAGTTCTTTGAATTAACGTTTGTGCCAGCGGAAATTGACATCTTAATTGACGGATTAAACTTATATGCGCAAAAAGCAGGATACACGTTAGTTCCAGCTGTAGCGGACATGTATAAAGATGGTTCTGTTGCGAATGAAATCAATGCAGCATTTGCATTATCAATCTTAGCGTCAAAAGAACGCATGTTGGCATTTTTGGATTTACCAAATGAAGCTTTGATCTCAAATGATCCACTGATGAAATTGTCTTCAGACATCACCAGTCATTTAATGTTCCGTTCTGAAGAGTTAATCAAATTAACAGATGATTTTACAAAATCATACCGTTTATTGGTAGCAGGTTTACGTGAATCAGGAATGAGTACGATTCAATATCCAGATGCTAATAGCACCTTGCGTTTGACCTACGGAAACGTGAGTGCTTTGCCAGCAGATAAACGAAACGATGCAAAATTCAACTACTACACAACACTTCAGGGTGCCATCAACAAATACAAACCAAACGACGAGGAGTTTGACTTACCAAAACGATTGATGGAATTAAATGATAAAAAAGATTTCGGTGAATACGCTGATAAAGCAGGATACATGCCTGTTTGCTTCTTGACAGACAACGACATTACCGGTGGAAATTCAGGTTCACCAGTTTTGAATGGAAAAGGAGAATTAATCGGTTTGGCTTTCGATGGCAACATCGAAGCAATGGCTGGAGATGTAATCTTTGATACGAAATTGCAAAAAACGATAAACGTAGACATCCGCTATGTATTGTTCATCATTGACAAGTACGCCGGTGCGAAGCACATTGTAGACGAGATGACCATCATCCGTTAAGCACTTTGAATCCATAAAAAAAGCCCCCTGACGTTTATGTCAGGGGGCTTTTTTATTATTCCAAGTCTTTCCTCATGAATAGTTTCTAACTTTGCAACATGAATGTATTTCTTGATTTTTTCAAATTGTTTAATTTCAAACAAATTGCCACGGCCTCAATGGTATTGTTTGCCGTAATCGATATCATCGGTAGTATCCCAATCATCATCAATCTCCGCGAAAAAGTCGGTCACATACAATCAGAAAAAGCAAGTATTGTTGCTACCATTATCATGATTGTATTTTTATATGTTGGAGATCAAATTTTGCATTTAATTGGTATCGATGTGTATTCATTTGCGGTTGCAGGATCCTTTATCATCTTTTTTATCGCAATCGAAATGATACTAGG
>JBEEIV010000270.1:0-5689 GCA_041169645.1 Bacteroidota bacterium | reverse complement strand
AGAGATTTGGGAACAAACCGAAGGGAAAATCACACACTTTGTAGTCGGAGTTGGAACGGGTGGAACCATTTCTGGCGTTGGAAAATACTTGAAAGAAAAAAATCCAAACATCAAGATTTGGGGAATTGATACCTATGGTTCCGTATTTAAAAAGTACAAGGAAACAGGGATTTTCGATGAAAACGAAATTTATCCATACATCACAGAAGGAATTGGAGAGGACATTCTTCCTGCCAACGTTGATTTTGATGTAATCGATTTATTTGAAAAAGTAACCGATAAAGATGCGGCGGTTTACACGCGTAGAATTGCCCGAGAAGAAGGGATTTTCGTTGGAAACTCTGCTGGTTCGGCGATCAAAGGATTGATTCAATTAAAAGATCAGTTGACAGCAGACGATGTGGTGGTGGTTTTATTCCACGACCATGGAAGTCGATACGTTGGGAAAATTTTCAACGACGATTGGATGCGCGAACGAGGATTTTTAGATGAACACATTGTTACGGCTGCAGATTTAGTGTCAAAACATGCGGATAAACCATTGGTTTCGTTGTATGCAGAGGAGTTGGTGTCACATGCCATTGCGAAAATGCGCAACTTCGGAATCAGTCAAATTCCAGTGATGAAAGATGGCGTGTTTGTGGGATCCATTGACGACAGTCATGTGTACCAATTGTTGGTGGAAGATCCTGCTTTGCGCGACGCACCGATTTCGTCCATTATGAACGCACCTTTTCCAGTGGTCAATCACGCAGCGCACATCGAGGACATTTGCAAGTTAATTAACAAGCAAACGCCAGCGGTTTTGGTGCAATTGGAAAACGGTAAGTTTCACATTGTTTCACGTTACGACGTTATTTCAGCGATTTCTTGATGATAGGAAGAAACTTCGTCGATCAAATGGGGCGAAGTGTTCGCATTCCCCTGGAGCCCAAGCGAATCATTTCCTTGGTTCCTTCGCAAACCGAATTGCTATACGACCTTGGATTAAGCGAGGAAGTGATTGGCATCACCAAGTTTTGCCTTCATCCTGCCGCATGGTTTCGTGTCAAACAGCGCGTGGGCGGAACAAAGCAATTGAACATCGAACTCATTCGTTCCTTGCAACCTGATTTGATCATCGGAAACAAAGAAGAAAATACCAAAGAGGACATCGAAGCACTTTCCAACGAATTTCCCGTGTGGATGAGTGACATTTCCACCTTTGATGATGCCTTAAACATGATTGATGTCCTTGGTGATATCCTTAACCGCAAGGACGAAGCAGCGTTTTTAGTCGAAGAAATCACCGAAGCATTTGCTCCCATTGAAAACCTTGGTCAACAAAAAACATTCCTCTATTTCATTTGGGATGAACCTGCATTTTTGACAGGAAAAAACACTTTTATTGATTCCATGTTAACGAAAATCGGATACAAAAATGCCTGTGACTTGGAACGTTATCCCGCGTTGACTGAATGTCCAAATGTTCAACCAGACGTCGTTTTTCTCAGTTCAGAACCTTATCCATTTAAAGAACAACACCGTCAGAAGTTTCAGAAAATGTTTCCCAAAGCAGACATTCGCTTATTTGATGGCGAAATGTGCTCGTGGTATGGATCACGTATGAAGTTGGCAGCGAATTATTTTGAGAACTTCGCACCGCTGGATTTGTAATGCTACGGTAATTTCTAAACAATAAAAAAGTTCATCTAACGTTTTTCATCAAGCATTTCCACTTATTATTTTTAATTTTGTTCTATCAACGTATCAAGTAATGGCCATTGCAATTAAAAGTATTCCAACATTAACCGGCAAAGTAGCGGAAGCATTTGTTCGTAAAGCGACGTCTGCGGCTAAAAGAAAAGGATCTGTTGATTTCTCAAAACAAATATTAACCGCAAATAAAATATTGGAAAAAGCTAAAATGAAATAAACGCATTTTATGTCTTTTTTAGCGGATTTCTGTTCGTTCAAATTTCTAACCAGAGAATTAATTGAAATTTGTCATCCGTTTAATTGCGATGATGAGGATTTACGTGAGTTTTTCGCAAGTGATTTTGTTCAATATCAAAATGATTTATTTGGAAAAACATATTGCTTTACCCTAGATGAAAATCCCCGCCAAATCGTTTGTGCATTCACCATTTCAAATGACAGTATCAGAGCTAATTTGATTTCTAAGACGGATAAAAATCGATTAAGTAGAAGAATTTCCAATCAAAAAAGGGGGTTAAAAAGTTATCCTGCCGTATTAATAGGAAGGCTAGGAGTAAGTATGGATTTTGAAGGAAGAGGGATAGGTCGAGAACTAATCGAATTCATTAAATATTGGTTCATTGAACCGCACAACAAAACGGGCTGTAGGTTTTTAGTTGTTGACGCATATAATAAAAAGGGTCCATTGGAATTTTACTTAAAAAATGGATTCAACTACATATTTAAAGATATGGAGGAAGAAAAGAAATATTCCGGAATTTTGGATCATGGACAATTAAATACGCGCCTAATGACCTTTGATTTAATGTTGATTTCAAATTGATCTTCCCCTTAATTATTCAAAGCACCTTGCTCAATCCAACGTTTAATGGTTTTTACACCACATGAATCTGGTCCATTCGAGGGCAATGGAGGCATGATAATTCCTGTAGTGTCGTGCATTAAAGTTTGGACGAGTTGTCCAGAAAGCGCAAACGGCAAAATCTCCGCGTACGTATCGAAATTCACGCCACCCGCACCTGGATTGCTGTGACAAGGCATGCAATAGTCGGTAATGATGGGAAATACTTCGGATTGAAAGGAAACCGTATCACTGATGACACATGGAACATATTCGGTGATCTTCGGTGAGACATGTTCTTTTTCACAGGAGAAGAATGTGACAATGAGCGAAAGGACAAACAATTTTTTCATATGCAAGATTACTCCTCGCATGTGATTGCAATGTGAATCCAAGGTTAAATCAATTTAAAGAACAGGAAGAATTTGTGAAGAAAAAAATTTGCAGTGCTTGATTTTTGTGTACTGCACTTGTTTTATTATTCCGTTAAAACAGATCTAACGTGACCCCAGATTGAACCTGAGGTGCTGTAAAAAACAATTTTGTGTATTCTTTTTTTAGCTACGCATTTACGGTTCGTAACTGCTAATCGTTATTTCCGAAACAAATGAAGCGTTCATTGCCAAAATGACCATACAGATGATTCGCTGAAAAGAGGTTTGATGCATGATGTTTTGAATGACTTAACGATGACGGATTGAATGGTTTGTTTGCGATTAGTTCCTTGGGATGGTCCTTATTGTTTATCCCTAGCGACATTCACTAACAGCACAAGAACCTCCGTTGGATGTTTCTTTTTAATCTTTGATACTTGTTTTAGGACATGTTTCGCTGCCCAGTTTGTCCAAATCGCGTAATATACCACATACGTGTATTTATTATGCATGGATTGAAGTAAAATCTGATCTTTTGTTTCTGAGTTCAGTGCGAGAAATTCCAGCTCATTTTTAAAGTTCAATTGCGTATTGATATATGGATAATCGTTTTTTTTGAGAGGGAAACTATCGACAAAATTTCGATCATTAAAATCTCCCATACATTGTGAATAGGCGGAATACAAGCTGCCATCTGGATGGTAAATCCGAAGTTGGACTTGGGAGGATTTGCTGGTGTCATCATTGATCCCATATGCTTTTGATTTTTGCATCCAATACTTGGAATCATCTGCAAATACACTATAGTCAAAGTTATAGTGTTTTAAGAATTTGTTCACTTCTTGTACGGACTCTTCATTTGGTTCCGATAATTGAAGAATGCGAATGATTGTACAAGATGAGAGTACAGATGCTAAAATCAGAAAAGAAAAAAATTTCATAGTTTGAATAAAAATAACAATTCAAAGAGGAATTCGCACTACTGAGAACTTCCTTTTATTGTTTTTGTATTTTCTTCCGATAGAACAAGGTATAAAGCACTCCGAACAAAATGCTTTTTATGATGGCTCCTGTCCAATCGATGTTGTTCTGGATGATAACATCAATGAGTACATTGATGCCTCCAAATAGGACCGAATTGATGAGAAAAAACGTGATGAATTTTGTGTTGACCATTTCCGATTTATTTGATTCGTTTCATAAATAGTTGTTAAATGACCTGCGTTGAACAGGATGTAAATATAACTTTTTCAAAGTTATGCAAGAGGAGTATTTGTGCGATAAATGAACGGAGAAGTTAGAAATTGGAAGGTTGACTGTTGCACTTCGCATGGCTGTATGTTTTGATCCCTAGGTAACTTTCTTCTTTACAATTAAAAAAATAACAATTCCTTAGTTGTTGCGCTATATGAATATTCCACGTTTCTGAATGTTAATTCAAGACATAACCAAAGCCAATATTACCAAAACTCGTGAATAGAAGTCCGTGTTGGTTTAAATTACTGGTGAAGATGACGCTTGAATCGGTGTTTTTCCAAAACATCACCCCGATTCCTGCTCTTAAGACAGTGTAAAGCTGTGATGTAAGTTTTGTTTCAAGTACCATTCCAAAAGTATGTTCACTTTCGAAAACAGGTCCGAAAATGTTTTCATGTTTCACATAGGAAAAATCAAATTCAGATTGAGGATTCGGAACAAGTTGTTCATAAACGTAGAGTGCCTTTATCATTTGTGAAATATAGGAGAGTTGATTGTTGTAATAAATCCCAAGTTTATAGTTTTGTCTTTTTAACAGAAAATAATCGAGTCCAATTTGCACACCTATTTTTTCTGCGAAATTGTTAGCGTATGCGGAGTTTTTGAAGAATGTATTGATTGGAACGTGTTCAATTCGATTGATGTGGTATTTTAATCCACTGGACAAAGCAAAGTTCTGAATGGTTTTTTTGTATGAAACAGTGATGTTGCGTCCGTTATAAGCAAGATTGTAATTTGTTTCTAATCCTGTTTGTGCTTTGCAAAGTAAGTTGAAGCAAACGAATACTATGGAAATAATTACCTTCATAAGTGTTTTTAATGGATGAAACTTAATTTCTTTTTATATCAAATCGTTTTGAAAAAACCCCTTACGCACAGCTGCATTTTCGATGCCGCAGTAGCTTATAAAGAATAAAAATTTTCATGAAACGTTTCATCACAAATAATTCCTCTTCTTTTACTCCACATACCTTTCAATGATTGGAAATGTTTTCAATTCACGACAAACGTGAAACTCTCATTTTGCCAGTGCTCGATGTTTGTACCTTCTATGGAAGGATCCGGATTCATCCATTGCTCGAACAAATGATAGTTGGTGTGATGCGTTCCATCAGCTTGTTTGTTTACTGGAAAATGCATCTTGCTAACCATTTCTTTTTCACATTCTGGAGTCAAATCTTGTTCATTTAGATAACCGAAACATGCCATAGGATAACTTGGAAGAAAAAATGGATCACAAAGAAAAACCCCAGATTTCTTGAGAATCATTCCAATTTTCAGTAGATAAGCATTGTTTTGATAAATCAATTTGTATTCTGGACCATCAGGTAGTTCCTGTACAATATTTCCAATTACGTAAACCGGATCAAATGATTCGTCCCATTTACCTTTTACCTGCTCTGAAACTCTTTTTGAACTATCCGCTAGTTCGTAAAATGGCAAGAAAGTTCTTCGGAAATCAAAATTTTTAAGTTGAATGTGATCTTCAAACTTTTCACCCGTATTGTTAATAGTCACA
>JBEEIV010000269.1:0-3198 GCA_041169645.1 Bacteroidota bacterium | reverse complement strand
GCAGCCTCCAACGGAGCAAATCAAATTTGGGAAAGAGATCTAGATCAGTACATGAACCGAACCAAGCGGCGTCCGCGTCCAACTGGACAAATGTCCCTACCAGAAGCTTATTTCATCTGTGTTTTTACATTTCTTACCGGGACAATCTTGCTATCCCTCATCAATTGGAAAAGTGCCGTGTTGGGAGTTCTTGCATTCGTGAGTTACGTATTCATATACACACCATTAAAACAAAAAACCCCATGGGCCGTATTTGTGGGAGCATTTCCCGGGGCCATTCCACCTATGTTGGGAGCCATCGCACACACAAATGCATTTGATTTCCTTCCAGGCGTTTTGTTTTTCGTTCAATTCACCTGGCAATTCCCGCATTTCTGGGCAATAGCCTGGGTATTATATGATGATTATAAAAAAGCTGGGTTTTCATTGCTTCCATCTAACACGGGAAGATCCAAACACTCTGCTTTTCAAATCATGTTATATGCACTCGCTTTGATTCCGTTCAGTTTAGTTCCATGGCTTCTTGGATGGACGGGCACCACTTCGCTCATCATTGCCAGTATATTAGGCATTGGGTTCTTTTTGTATAGTTATAAACTATACCATAGCCTAGAAGTTGCAGATGCGCGCAAACTTATGTTCGCTTCGTTTGTTTATTTACCGATCATACAATTTGTTTATGTTTTTGATCGAAGCCCAATTATTGAATTATCAAATAAATTCATCACGCCATGAGTAATCTAAATGAAAAAATGACTGGGAAAAAAGATTTCTCCAATGAAATTAGTCCAGAGGTCAGAGAAAAAATGAAGAAGAACTTAGTTTATGTGGGAATCTTCAGTATCATCATGCTATTTGCCGGATTTACATCGGGATACTACGTGTCAATGGGTGATTCTTTTTGGCTAAAATACCCTATGCCGACCTTCTTTTGGGTAAGCACGGCAAGCATTGCATTAAGTAGTTTGGCATTTGTACTGGCTATTCGCAGTGCAAAACAAAACAATCAAGGTCAAATTAAACTTTGGATGGCCACCACCTTGATTCTAGGTGCTGGATTTATTTACTTTCAATTCAAAGGTTATGGAGAATTGGTAAAAAATGGATTTCACGCAGTGAACAATCTCGTTGTCACAGATGGACGATATGGCGATTATTTCGAGGTAAAATACAAGGATAAATTCATTGATGTCGATGGAAATAAATTCGTTTATGAAGGCAAAGAAATGAACGTCCAAGATTTTCAAAAGCTACAACGATTCATGGGTCAATTTAAATCTGTGAAACAAAACAAAGCTCTTCAATTAACCCAGCCAATGGCAGGATTTGAATTGTACTTCAACCAACAACCTTTGTTGATTAAAAACAAGCAGCTTTTTGTGAATGATTCAACTCCTTTGCAATTCACGGATGAAATTCGCCTAAGTCAATTAGCAGTAAATATCTTGGACAAGCGAGGGGATTTCTTTGCGCGGGGAGAATATGGAAAAGACTTTCACATCTACTACAAAAAGCAAAAACTTGAATACAAAGACCGAAAACTGTGGTACAAAGGAAAACCCATTAAACCACATCTTCAGGTGAAAGCTATGGAATCAGCAGACTCAGCATCTCAATATTTATACCTCATTACCTTTATTCATTTACTTCACGTTCTGATTGCACTTATTTATTTATTAAAAGTTGCAACAGCTTCATTTAGAGGACGTTTTAATTCAGAAAATCATTTATCGCTCCGATTAAGCGCATTCTTTTGGCATTTTTTAGGGCTTTTATGGGTAGCTTTACTACTGTTTTTCATATTTATTCACTAAACTTGCAAAAAATTAGTTAGAATGGCTGGACATACAACTCAACTGGACGCTAAAACGCTTTGGGGCGGAAAAGAATCTCCCTTTCAAACGAGCTATGGTAAATTAATGATGTGGTTTTTCCTAGTGTCAGATGCCCTGACATTTAGTGGATTACTAATTGCTTATGGATTTACGCGACATGACGCGCAAGATGCTTGGCCGATTGGAGAAGAAACGTTCAATTCCATGCCTTTCCTTGGACACGGTTATCCATTGCTGTACGTTGCTTTGATGACCTTCATTCTTATCGTTTCATCTGTAACCATGGTATTAGCAGTTGAAGCTGGTCACCGAATGGATCGTAAAGGAGTAACTAAATGGATGATTGCTACCATCATTGGTGGGTTTTTCTTCGTTGGATCCCAAGCTTGGGAATGGTCTCACTTCATCCACGGATCTGAGTTTGGTAAAATTGAATTAGCCGATGGTTCTCAAGCGATTGTGAAAGGTCATTTCGGTGAAATTCAAAACTTTACCGTTTTAGAAGCTGGTAAACACCACAAAAAAGGAGCGGTGATTAAGGATGATTTAATGCATTCCTTTCAACATGCTGCTGAGCTTGGTCATTTGAAAGATGGTAAGATTCGTTTACACGATGGTTCTATTGCCAAAATCAACAAAGCAAAAGACCATGAAATGAAATTAATCATCAAAAAATCTGGAGCAAAACACCAAATTGGGGATAAAGCAATTAGTGGTGCAGCGGCTGAAAAAATGTACTATGAAGCACTGTATAGTGGTGATGCAAACCGCGTTGTGTATGGAGCAAACATGAAACAAAACGAGTATGGTCCTCAACAATATGCGCAATTCTTCTTTTTCATAACTGGATTCCACGGATTCCACGTGTTTTCAGGAGTAGTGATTAATATCATTATTTTATTAGGTGTTATCGCAGGAACTTACCACAAAAGAGGTCACTACGAAATGGTTGAAAAAACTGGACTTTATTGGCACTTTGTCGATTTAGTTTGGGTATTTGTCTTCACATTCTTTTATTTGATCTGATTTTAACTAACTAAAATATATTCTCATGGAAAGAGATGATTTAATTGAATATTCTTTACACAATCACCACGACGAAAACCAAGGAAAGTCGATTCGTAAAAAAATCCTTCAAGTAACCGTTTTATTAACCATTATAACAACGGTTGAGGTAATTCTTGGAGCAATGATCAAACAGAATAGTGACGCATGGTCCTATGTTAAATGGTCATTTATCATCATGACCCTTGTGAAAGCAGCCTACATTGTCATGGTATTCATGCACTTGGGTGATGAGAAAAAATCATTGAGAAACGTTATTTTAATCCCTTACGCAATTTTCATCGCCTACCTCATCTTC
>JBEEIV010000268.1:0-3674 GCA_041169645.1 Bacteroidota bacterium | reverse complement strand
TGACTTCGATGGAGTAAGCGTTCTCGAACGTAAGACATTGCCCAATCAGTAAATTTTATTCGGATGTATTCAGGTTCACTATCTTTAAAACGAGCTACACCCAGGCAATGCTTGAAATAGTCTTTTAAACCAACCTTATGTGCCAAATCTGCATGGTGAAACGAGATGGTTCGGCCACTTGTGGATGCCTCCTCGATTTCCAATTGCGCCGGTGCAATCACGTAATCCTCAATCATATCGAATGCAAATATTTTGATGGACTTTTTAAATTGATCTTCGGAATTGTCTTTATAGTCTACCGCGACCAAATAAAAGCGTCCATCATAGAATTTTACTTGAAGCGGAGCAACTATTTGCAACTTTGAACGGTAGGTCGTATGAATCGGCTTGTACCAAAACTGAATGGCCTCTTGAGTGAAAATACTCTGTACAATGTCCTTCGCTAATTTCATCGCTTTTCCTCCGTCATCAAGCGCAGAAAAAGAAAAAGACAAAACCGATTCCAGTTGGGGCATGTGTTCAGAGGATGGTATGTAATGATCCAGCCCCAGGTTTTTCGCTAATTGATGTAGCATGAGCGCTTCTAAATCCTCTTTCCATTCTACCTCTTGCGTTTCTTGCTCCATCAATTGGTAATAATGCCGACGTGAAATGTTTACATGCTTTAACGGTACATTCAGTTCTTCTCGCAAATACTGCACGTCTGCTTCTAAGGTTCTGCGGCTTATTTTCTTTTGATCGATGGACGGAAGAACGTCGTTTAGGTGAGCCAACATTTCGGCAAATGTTGCGCGTCGATTCAATTGTCCACGTAAGAACTGTAGTAACAATTGAATCCGTCGACTTTGACTAGTGAGCTGAAACATAGAACGAAATTACATTTTATTCCGCAATATTTCTGCGGTCTTTATATTTTTTCGTAAAAATGAAATACGAAAGAAAAAAAACGATATTTTTAGTTCTATAATTAGAAAACATGGAACAACACGCACAATTACAAGCTGAAATCGATCAATTAAAGTCTCAAATCACTGGGGATATTTTCGCAGACATGGACTTACGCGATCAAATACACAACCTGGAAATGAAGCTGAATGGTGTGCGTCCAATGGATAGTCACATTGAATGCGTTGGTTGCGGTTCATAGTTACTTCTTAAACAACTCTGTCAAAACACGCCCACTGGATTTGAGCGTATGCAATTGCAGCAGTTCTCCGATGGTTGCATGAACGTCTAATAAATCGGCCGCTTCATTCAAGACAACACCGCTTTTAAAGTCAGGACCAAAACTCCAGAGATGAATCCGTCGACACCCTTCACAATCACAACCGTGTGAGATAAAACCATTGGATACTCCATTGCTGTGTCTCCCGTGATCATTTGTGACAAACATGCTTGTTTTTCCCTTGTAGAATGGGTCGTTTTCAATGTATTTCCAGATTTCATGCACCATGGAATCTGTTTGCTGAATTCCTCGAATGTAGCCTGTCCAGTCGCCTTTATGTCCTGAAAAATCAGGCTCCCTAAAATTCACAAAAAGGACTTTTGCTTTTCGCTCTTCTAAGGCATACATCACACGTCGAAAGGTGATTGAATCATGCCGGTACCCTGTTCCATTTCCCCCAACACCACAATCGGTCGAAGCTAAGTACTTATTTTTCCATTTAGGATCCTTGCAATTAGCCAAAACTTCTAATTTATCCTTGCTTGTAATGAGCCAAGCAAACGCATTTTCGTCTGGATGTTTTTTTAAGTAATGTTGAAAAATCCCGGGATTTTGGGGTAATTCACCTCCCGTATTATTGATGTTTTGATAAATACCTGTGGTCAAAGCCGTATGACCACTTGTCGTCCATGTACCACCCAAGTTGTAAAAATAAGCATGTGTGCAACCAACAGGAGCCAGAATTCCATTCAAATATGGAACATTTGGTCTGCCGGTTTGTCCCCATGTTTCGGTATAGCGCGGTCCATCAATCACAACAACGACAACATTTTTCGTTTGATAAATACGGTCAACTACCTTGTCTCTTGAACACGATTGAATCCAAGCCAAGACAACTAAAACGAACAAAATGACATTGATGCGCATGCTCGAATATACGCATTAAGAAGAAAATCTCGTTAATCTTTGATACGCGAAAAGCGTAAAAACTTCAACATAAAATCGGGCAAAGGCTTCATAGGGTCTCTTTTTTCTACGTTCAAATACAAGCCCCATTTTTCCACGATTGGAACTTTGAATACCTCAATCATTTCAATCAAGGTTCCGTCTGGATCATCAATATAGACACAATGCACTTTGGTGTTACCCATGCTCAAGGCTGACTGACTATCACACGTAAAAGGGAATCCTTTTTGACTCATCTGACCTTCCAGTTCACGCATTCCTTTAACGTCTAATCCCAAATGAACAAAACCATAATCTCCCCACATTCTTCCTTTAAATACCTTTTGAGGAACTCGGTCAAGCGCTTGCACTAATTCAATGTAGTTTTTACCGGTTACTTTCCCAAATCCACCGCCAGTTGGCTTCGATTTAGACAGTAAAACTCGTCTGTATTTTTCCGTTCCATTCGGTAATTCAGCCCAATCAGCGAAAACACCTGTTTCATCAAAAACAACTTGATCAAATCCCAAAATATCGCGGTATAATTTCATGGATTCATCCGCATCACGCACACCGATACTTGTTCCTAATACACCACCTGAATGATGTCCACTATTCGAGTACCATTCCGTATTCTCCACAAATTGAAACAAATTACCATCTGGATCATTGATGAAGAATCCTTTGCGCTGATCCGGTGCAACCTGAATGGACTTCGTAGGAACCATGTCTTTCACAAACGCAAAGCTTTTCTCAATGTTTCGGGATTTCATGTGTACCGAATTAATCCCTAAATCTCCCCAAGCAAATGTGTGTAAATTTCCTTTTCCTTTAAATGAAGTTGCTTCGATTACTTCCATCGCACAACCACCTTGAAGGTTCATGATCATACTTGCACGTTTGGTGATGGTTTTACCGTGTGTATACACATCCATCAACGGAGCCGCTTGAATCGAATCAAAAAACGGTATGTCCATTCCAAATAATTTGCGGTAGATAGGTAAGATTTTATTCATGTCGCTCACTGCCACACCAATGTGCTGCATCCCATTGACATTAACAAAGGTTGATTTCATGTTTTTAGGTTATTTTTTAGATAAAATTGTGCGTCTTTTTAAGAAAAGCAATGGTCTGTCCTTCTTCTGAAGTGGCATCCAACTCCAAATTATATTCCCAGTTTGCGCTAGGAGGCATACTCATTAAGATCGACTCTGTTCGTCCACCTGAGTAAATACCAAATTTTGTTCCTCGGTCATGAAGCAAATTAAATTCTACGTAGCGACCGCGTCGAAGCGCCTGCCAATTTAATTCCTTTTCACTTGCTTTTTCAAGGGAAATCGAAGCAACTTGGTGCTGGTACGCTTTTGGAAACAAACGACCTAAATCCAAACAATAGGAAAAGATTTGTGCTTTACTTATTCCACACGACTCATCGAGGTGATCGAAAAAGATTCCTCCTATACCGCGCGATTCATTGCGATGAGGTAGGAAAAAATAGCGGTCCGCCCAATCTTTAAATTTTGGGTAAAAATCCGCAGAATACACATCACTCGTTTCCTTTAAT
>JBEEIV010000267.1:0-7444 GCA_041169645.1 Bacteroidota bacterium | reverse complement strand
AATGCTCAATAAAGCGCGGGCATGACCCATGCTTATTTTTTGGTCCCTCACACCTGCTTGAATACTGGCAGGAAGTTTCAAAAGTCGAATGTGATTGGCAATGTGTGAACGAGACTTTGCTACCTTTTCACTCAGTTGCTCTTGTGTTAATTTGCATTCGTCAATCAGCCGCTCATAAGAAATGGCCACTTCAATCGCATTCAAATCCTCACGTTGTATGTTTTCTACCAAGGCCATTTCGAGCATGGTTTGGTCGTTCGCGATGCGAATGTATGCCGGAACTTCTTTTAGTCCAGCTAATTGAGAAGCACGAAAGCGGCGTTCCCCTGAAATTAATTGATAACGGTCGCGTCCCAATTTGCGAACGGTAAGTGGCTGAATGATTCCATGACTAAGAATAGACATGCGTAATTCCTCCAACGCCTCTTTTTCAAAGTGCGTTCTTGGATTGAATGGATTCGCCTCAATATACTGAATGTCAATCATGGAAACAGATCCTACTGTTGCACCATTCATCGAAGTAATGTCTGTTTCTGAATTTTGCAGCAAGGCACTTAAACCTCTCCCTAATGCAGGTTGCTTTTTCGGATTAGAGCTCATGATCAATCTCAATTATTTTATCGTCGTTACCAATTTTGGTTAAATCGTTTTTCTGCAACAATTCACGCGCAAAGTTAAGGTAATTTATAGATCCTTTCGAAGCGGCATCATGCATGATCACAGTGGAACCGTGGCTCGATGCTTCGCTTAATGTCGTGTTTCGATGAATCACCGTATCGAATACCAATTCTTGAAAATGCGTTTTCACTTCATCCACAACTTGGTTTGCCAAGCGTAAACGCGTGTCATACATGGTTAACAGCATGCCTTCAATTTCCAAGGTTGGATTCAAACGTCCTTGTACAATTTTAATGGTATTCAATAACTTACTTAATCCCTCCAATGCAAAATACTCACACTGAACAGGAATCATGACAGAGTCAGCGGCAACTAGCGAGTTTACAGTAATTAATCCGAGCGAAGGTGAACAGTCGATAAGGATAAAGTCGTATTGATCCTTTACTTTTTCCAAGGTACTTTTTAACAAATACTCACGGTTTGGCAAGTTGATCATTTCCAATTCAGCTCCGACTAAATCGAGGTGAGAAGGCAACACATCTAAATTGGGATTACTCGTATTCAAAATAACATCCTTCGGATGAACACCATTCACCAAGCAGTCATAAATGTTGCGGACATTTTTTGGGTCGAAACCTGTCCCAGAAGTCGAATTTGCTTGAGGGTCAGCATCCACAATCAGCGTTTTGTATTCCAACACACCTAAACATCCACCCAAGTTAATGGTCGTGGTTGTTTTTCCTACACCGCCCTTTTGATTCGCTATTGCTATTATTTTTCCCATTCGATTTTTCTGAAAGATAAAATTACGAGTTGTTCCAATTCATTTCACATTTTCGCAAAGGAACTTATTAACGAAATGTCATTTTTTTTGTCAATTATTTGAATATTGGATAACTTTTCTGTGAAAGGCATATCTTATCTGATGATTTTGTATCTTTGATAACGCGTTTGACTCGAACAACATGAATAAAATCCACTTAAAAATAGGCAGTGCATCCGATAATCAGATTGTGATGAAGTCTGTGGATGTCGCACCCCATCACTTGGAGTTTTTTTGTGATACGGATGGAAATGTTTTCATAACCGATCTGGGTTCTGAGCAAGGAACCTATATCAATAACCGCCGACTCGATGGCTTTCAATTATTAAAAAAAGGAGACCGAGTGCGCCTCGGTCAAAATTTGGACTTTCTTTGGGAACAATTGCTACCCAAACTGGAGCAGAAAAAAGCAAAACCAGTTGCTCCACCTCAACCAAAAGTCTATGAGCATAAAACAACTGAACCGAAAAAAGAAGTCTCTAAAGCTGTCTCAAGCAATACATCAAACAAGCAATTGTTCCTCATTTATGGATTGATTATCGTATTGTTTATTCTCCTGTCCTTGTATTTATAGCAAAGAATGGACGGGTGTTTGAGGAAATGAAAAGAGGTATCTCATTGAAAAGCAGGAATAATTGAAAAAACGCCAAGAAATTTCTTTAAAAAATGGTACTATTCAGAAAAAATTACTAATATTGCACCCCGTTTCTGTTTGAACGGCAAAAAAATATTGAAATGAGCATTATCAGAGAAATTCAAAAAGAACTAACAGTAGCAAACGAATTGCCTGTTTTCGGTGCAGGAGATACCGTAATTGTTTCTTATAAAATTGTTGAGGGTAACAAAGAGCGTATTCAGCAGTTTCAAGGTGTTGTTTTACAACGTCGTGGAAGTGGTGCTACAGAAACGTTTACCGTACGCAAAATGTCTGGAAACATTGGTGTAGAACGTATTTTCCCAGTGAACTCTCCATTTATTGATGGAGTTGCGATCGTGAAACGTGGTGCTGTACGTAGAGCACGTATATTCTACTTCCGTGAGCGTACAGGTAAATCTGCTCGTATCCGTGAGAAAAAGAAATTTACAGCTTAATATCAGGCTGACAGAAAAGATAGAAGGGACGCGAAAGTGTCCCTTTTTTTGTGCCTATTATTTCCGAAGTGATGTATTTGGCTGCGTTCGAATGGTACGAGTGCTATACAGAACGAATCATCGTCCCAAGGATTACTCCGTAATCTCAAACTCTGTTCGTCGGTTTTTTGCGCGAGCCACGTCGTCGGTATTCGCTGTTTTAGGCATGCTTTCCCCAAATCCTATCGCAGTCATCCGGTTTTCGTCAATTCCTTTTGAAACCAGGTAACGTTTTACTTCATCTGATCGTGATTGCGACAAGGCTAAATTGCTTTCTGTGCTTCCTAAATCGTCTGTATGACCATTGATTCGAATGTTCAGGTTTGGATTAGCAAGCAAATAGTTCGCGAAGCCGTTTAAGATAACCTGCGCATTTTTGTTTAATTCGTACGAATCCGTTGTATACAAGATGTCTGCAATCGTATACGCTTTTCCGGTTACCAAACTATCGATTTGCATCGGTTTCACGGCAACGTGTCGCTCGGTTCGATTCGTTAACTGTTCGCTCGAAACCGTTTGCGCTTGAAAGGCGAAATTTTCTTTGTTTACTTGTAAGGTGATGTCTTGTTTTTGATCCACTTTTACGACCGCGGCATATTTTCCGTCCACGGCATCAACCTTAAAATTCACTGTTTCTCCAGTTTCATTGTAGGTGATATCAATGCTGGCATTGCTGACCGCTTTACCGTTTTCATCCTTTAGCTCACCGCGTAAGATCACTACTTCTTTCGGTCTTGCTTCTTCGTATAAATCAAATGCATAGATATTCCAGTTTCCGTCTTTTTCCGTGGAAAAATAGGCAACCTTGCCACTCGTTGAAACGAACAGTCCGAGCTCGTCCTGCGGTGAGTTAATAGGGAAACCAATGTTTTTTGGCTTGGTCCATTCGTTTCCTTCCTTGCGGATATAGAAAATATCCAATCCACCCAATCCTTTTCGATCTTTGGTACTCGAGGAAACGAAATAAAGTGTCTCTCCGTCTTGATGAAAAAACGGGCTTTTGTCCTTAGCTGCAGTATTCACCACATCAAAGGGTTTTGCTTGACTCCATGTCCCATCGGCTTGCCTTTCGGAGTAAAAAATGTCGTTGTCGCGCGATCCTTTTCGCAAGGTGGCAAAAAAGAGGAGCTTTCCATCGGCTGATAAGGATGGTTGTGCTTCCCAACCGTCTTTGGTGTTGATGTTTGGTCCCATGTTTACGAGTGGTGACCATTTAAAATCGTTTCCGCCTTTGCCGCTTCGCGTGTAACTCGTGGTATACAAATCACAATTGAGGTAGTCTTTATTGTATACCTTTTCAACTTTACAGGCACATATAATCATTTCCCGATTGTCGACAGAAAGTGAGGCAGTGCCATAATTATGAAATGAACCATTGTTAAAAGGGGGAGGGAGTGGGGCTCCAGTAGAATAAAGGATGTCTGAATTCCCACGTTCTGAAATCGTAAATTCCTCTTGGATATTGGTGGCAATATCTCCCAAATTGGTACGGTCCAACTTACGTGTGTAAAAAAGCAAATCGTTATCCGGAGAAATCATTGGAAAATACTCGTCAAATTCTGAACTCACGCCGTTTACTTTTTTTGGCGTAAATGGAACAGGGTTTTCTACTAATTCGCGCTGGAAAACTAAATCGTCATAAATCAATTGAAGTTCGTTCTTCTGACTGGCATATTTCTCGGATAGACCATTGGGATTGATGCTGTCAAATTGAAGAAATTTCTCCAAAAAAGGTAGTGCTTTATTGTCCTCGCCATAATTGTATAAAACCTTACCGCAATAGTAATAACAATCGGAATGAAAACTAGGACATTTTTGAATGGTGCTCTGATAGAATAGGATTGCTTTTTTTAAAAGGGACTCTCCTTCGGAGGAATTAGGATCAGCGCCTAATTTGTAACTGGCTTGCTGGTAACATAATTGCGCATAATAGTAATAACCCGAAGCATTGTTTGGGAATTTCCGAATTAGTTCGCCGAATTGTGTGGTTTGACTACTGAAATCTTTTTCAGCCAATGCCTCAGATAACAGTTTGCGTAATTTTTTATCCTCCGTACTGCACGGATCATCTTGACTCCAACTAGCTGAAATCAAATAGCATGTACAAAAAAGGAAGAAACGTAATTTTTGCATCATATCTTGAACCAATCTTTCTGCTTCTTATAGTGTTTTTGAAGCAAAAGGTTACGTTAAAAAGGGACAAAAAAGCGTTATTATCCGCGGATTTGACCTATCTTTTCACACGTGAATGCAATTTGATCGGGAGAAACGTCCAGATGTGTGACAAATCGCAGCATTCCAGGTCCAAATGCCATGCCAAGAATTCCAAAAGTTTTGAATTGTTCGAGGATTTCATCTCTTTTTGTTACGTCCTTCAGCGAAACGACTACGATGTTCGTTTGAACTGGAAGGACACTTTCCACCCATGTTTGCTTTTGAAAGGCTTCCTCCAAGATTTGAGCATGTTGATGGTCTTCCGTTAACCTTGTTCGGTTGTGTTGAAGCGCGAACAAACCGCCAGCTGCAATGATTCCAGCTTGACGCATTCCTCCACCCATGACTTTTCTCACCCTTCTCGCTTTTTGGATAAATTCCTTTGTTCCAACCAAAACAGAACCCACCGGTGCTCCAAGTCCTTTCGATAAACAAATGCTTATGGAGTCAAAAGCAGCTCCGTAAATACGAGGTTCTATTTGATTGACAGCTAGCGCATTGCATACGCGTGCACCATCTAAGTGTAAGGGTAAATGTAATTTATCACACAGTGCTTTTATTTCACGTATGTGATCAAAATTATAAATGGCACCACCACCTCTGTTAGCAGTATCTTCCAAGGAAACCAATTGTGTTAGGGGAAAATGTACGTCAAGTGGTGGATTGATCCATTGTTCAATGGATTTCGCATCCAATCGACCACGATCTCCCTTGAGTAAACGGACAGAGGCACCGCTGTTTTTCGCAATGCCGCCACCTTCGTATTTATAAATGTGGCTTTCTTCGTGACAAATGACTTCACCTCCTGGTTGCACATGAACATTTATGGCGATTTGATTTGTTTGTGTTCCAGAAGAACAAAAAAGCCCCGCCTCTTTCCCGAAAAGCTGGGCAGTATAGTGTTCAAGTTCGAGTATAGAAGGATCTTCTCCAAAGACATCGTCCCCAACTTCCGCTTGGAACATGGCTTCCTTCATGGCAGCACAAGGTTTTGTTACGGTATCACTTCTAAAATCAATCATTTCTATTATTTTTAACAAAAATAACGAATAATGACAAGTGAAATTGGTATCGCATTGGTCTGTTTATTAGGTTCCTTTGCCACTTTCTTTTCTGGCTTTGGATTGGGAACCATTTTATTGCCGGTATTTAGTTTGTATTTTTCATTGGAGACCGCGATTCTAGCTACGGCCATGGTTCATTTTGCCAACAACATTTTTAAGTTAAGTTTGATGTCACGGCACATTGATTGGACTTTATTTAAAAAATTTGGTATTACGGCGCTACTTGGTGGATTCATAGGTGCTTTTTTACTGAAGTTACTCGGTGAAGCGGGGACTTTTTATGTGTTTCCAATTTGGGGCGGTAGGTCAGTGAGTGTGGTCGCTTTTTTAATCGGACTCCTCATGTTAATTTTTGTCTATTTTGAATGGAAGAAAATTGCGTTTCCGTTTTCGAAAGCACCCTTTTTTCTGCCTTTAGGAGGGTTTTTAAGTGGGCTTTTCGGTGGATTCTCGGGACATCAAGGGGCCTTGCGATCCGCATTTTTATCGAAAATAGTGATGGACAAACACGTGTTTGTGGCAACAAGTACCTTGATTTCCTTTTTTATTGACGCGTCTCGAATAAGCATCTATTCAACGCACGTAGAATGGCAGGCCTTAAATTGGCAGGTCTTGGTCATTGGTTCTACCGCAGCATTTGTGGGATCGATATTAGGAAAGAAATACCTACAAAAGGCTTCCATTTCATTTATAAATCTTATTGTCGCGGTATTTTTAACGTTTATGGCGCTTTTGATTCTAACGGGAATTATTTAAGGATTTTCGTCCTTGTCATCCGATAATTCAGTGGCTTTTTTTGGATCACCTTTTTGGGGCTTTTCTGCTTTTTTAAACAGTTCTGTTTTGACGCCAAATTGATCGATGGAAAATTCTTCTAATTTCTCCCCTTTACTGGTATAGCTCGCTTGGTATTTTAATTTGCCATCAGGGTAATATTCCACGTGTTTCCCTTCGGGAACGTCATTTTTATAAAAGGACTGTTCCAAAATCATTCCTTTTTCATCTGTGGTTTTGAATTCTCCATTTTTCAAACCATTTGACCAGTTTTCGATGTGTGCTTCTTTACCACTTTCATAGTAATAAATCCATTTCCCATCCTTTTTTCCTTGTTTATAGTTGAGTTTCATTTCGACTTTTCCAGAGTCGGTATAGGTAATGTGTGGGCCATCTAATAAGCCTGCTTTGTAATGCACAAGTTTACCTAATTTTGATCCTTCATAATAGTATTTCTGAGGACCATCCATTAAGTTGTTTTTGTAGGTATGTAATTCGATCGTATCATTTCGTTCGTTGTCTTCAAAGGAAATATACACACCATTAATGATATTGTTGACGTGATTGATTTCACGTTCCTTTCTTCCAGATTCATAAAATACTGTACTCTTTCCATTCAATTTCCCAAGTTTAAAGGATTGAATGGATTGTCGGCATCCATTTTTAAAGTATGAAGTGTCGATCCCATCGCGATAGCCGTTGACGATGTTTAGGGATTCTTCTAAATTGCCGTTTGAATAGCAAGTCGAACAGGTTCCATTATATGGAGTAGAATAATCTCGTTTCAATAAATACGTGTTTCGCTGGTCGTCGAATGAAA
>JBEEIV010000266.1:0-5684 GCA_041169645.1 Bacteroidota bacterium | reverse complement strand
AGTATATTTCACATTTGATGTGATCCAATTGGTTAATGGGAATTTATCCAATGGGATATTGTAACTCACACTGTAATTGTGAGCATATTCCATCGTACGACCAAACGTACTTATTTGAGATCGAATGGTATCCATAAACTCACGGTATCCTTCTGGATTTGTGGCGCGATCAACTCCGTGATTACCTTCGACAAAAATAGATTTGTTCGTTGCACTGAAGGTTGTTTTTAAATTTTTGGTCAGGTCATACCCAATTTGATAATTTCGATTCCAATCAAATCGTTTCAGGTAGATTGGTTCAAATTCATAGGTTGGCACGATGATGTTTCTTACTTGTCGTTCATTATAAATGCGCGAATAATCGTTGGTGAATGTAATGTTTTTTGGAAGTAAGAACAGGTTGAATTCTTTGACCCATTTCAGCCATGGAGACTTTTGAACTAGCTCCCATTTTTTGAAGGGCTCAATCGCTTTACCGGCAAATGTGTAATTGTAGTTTAACGCTCCTGTCCATGTTTTAGTACGATCAGCAGTTATGTTAAAGTCACGTTTTAAATTCTCTGCAAACGCATACGTAGCGGACCAATTGGAAATACTCCAGAATTGAGGTTTCGTTCCAGCTTTGGCTTCTTTGCGCACATTTGTAAAATTGAACGATCGTCGTTCCGTAAAGTCTTGACCCAGTTTTGCACGTTCTCTGCGTGTTGCCAAATCGTAACTAGATAATTTAATATCCGGGTTAAATGGATCATATTCTGGAGTAATTACACCTAATGAATACCCATAGAAGAAAGGCAATGAAACGCGTGCTTGTTTTCCAAAGAATTGTCCTAATTGAACGGTTGTATTCATGTCGAAACCTACTTTCTGGTTCCTTTGACGGTCTTGCACACGGCTATCTACACTTCCCCAATTGATTCCGGAATAGTTTCCTGAAGCAGAAACATTGGCAAAATCAGCGAGTTGAACCTGCATTTGTCCAATTGCGGCATCACCACCATCACTCACGAAATCTGTCAACCTCAATTCATTTACCCAGACATTTACACATTCTGCATCCCCTTCATCCGGCTGCCAGATGTTGTCAGGGTCCGTTTTTAAAGGATTACGAACACCAATCATGATGGTTCTCATTCCTTGTAGGTTTGGACTACCTTTTACCTTTATTTTACGCTGTGCATTTTGAGGATCGACAATTTCATATTCATTTACATACGAAACTCCAGGAGCACCTTGTTCAATTTTCTTATTCCGTTCTGTTTTTAAGTTGAGAAGGTCGTCAAAAATAATTTCAATGTTGTTTCCTTCAGGCCAGATGGATTCCGGATCACTAGACCCCCAATCCGTCACTTTCATGGGCAATTCATACTCGTAGTAATTTTCTACGTAGTCCGTACCAAGTCGAACGAAAACGCTCAGTTCATTGTCTTTTAATTGATTCTGAACTACGGATTCAGCATGAACGAACATCTTCATTTTTTTATATGTTCGCACATCAAACTGCACATTTCGATAAGCTGCTCGAGCATCTCCATCTTGAAGGTTGCACACTTCCAACACCAAAGATTGTTCGTTCATTTGACGTTGGTAAACTTGAGATGGATCAATTTCACGCGTAATTCCTGGAGGAATAACATAATTAATCGGCTGACGCTGACCATTTTCTTCGATGTTCAAAGCAGCGATATTAAAGGTTGTTAAATTCGGATCTGTTTGAACACTCAATCCTGGTTGTGTTAAATCTTGTGTATAGCGACGCCACTCCCCACGAATAAGTTCTAAGCGCGCAAAGCGAAGGATAACCTCTTCATCGAAGTTTTTTAAGAACATGCGCATGAATCGAATGGATCTAAAATCTTGGATACCATTTACACGTTTTTCAAATGCCTTAACGGGAACTTTGAATTGATACCAGGTCTCTGTTTTCGTACCGTTTTGGTAGACTTGTTTATTCGTAATGAAATTATTTCCAACTTGTTGTAGGTCGTTCGGACGCATGCTTACGCGGTACTGAAAATAACTTTCACTCTCCGCAAGGTTGTTATCCTGATTGATATCCTCGTTATCCGGTTGATTACTCGCCTGAGTAGGATATCCAGCAACATTTGCCGTATCAGACATTTCTGTTGTTGGGGAATTCCCCTCCATTCCATTGTAACGTTTATATCGTCCAAGGATGTCTAACTGGGCAGCATCGTAATTGTCATCCAGGTAGTAGGTATAATCATCATTAGATGGGTCAGCAATCATTCTTGCTTTGGTACTAGCATTCAAGGTCGGATTATTTTGAACCCAATTGACATATGCTTGATACGAAAATTGCTCTTGATTATTCTTCCAGCCGTCAATTCCGACATCTTGATTTTTTCTCGATGCAGGATCATTATCAAAAGCATTCACAACGATTTGTTGGGTCGAGATGCGTGACCACAAAGTTGTGTCCATGTTGTCTGTTAACGGAACAGCTAAAGTAGCTGGTAGACCATTTTCATAACTTTTTCGCGAATCCGGTAGTACATCCTCCGAGACATTTCCTAAGTTAAAATACAAATCACCACCAGTATGTAAAGTATTGGGATTTTCATTTTCTGCATCCTCATTAAACGGGTCTAACACCCAAAATTGGATAAATTCGATGTTTGCTACTTCAAAATCATTCGTTGTAAGGCCACGCATGATTCCGCCCCATCTATTTTCTGGATTGGTAAATCGACCCAAGGAGTCAACGGTACTTGTCGTATCGTAATTGTACATTCCCCTCTCGCTTGGGTAGTATGCAAGTTCTAAAAGCGGGATATTAGAGATCGAACCATATTGTTGCTGCAAATTAGGAAAGATATCAATTTGATTAACCAAACGCATGCGGCTATCCGTAAGCATCGCAGGATTTTGTTTGATGTGTTGAGGAGTTAATGAATTACTTTGATAGAATACAGGATCAATCGTGTACCAAACCGCTTTCGCTCTTTTGAATCCAGCATTGAGGTTTTTTGAACTAGCTTCAGGGAACAAGTCCGGTTGACCCTGAGGAATGGATGCCATTCTCCAGGCAGAGAATTGACGTAAATCAATCGCACTTTGACTTGCTTCAAAATCGTCGATGTAAGATGTTCCGGATTTGTTGATGGCTCTTGGTTGACCTGGGATTAAATGGGCATATTCACCAGTTAGGGACAACGTAGACATTTGATTCGTTGAAATCACTGGAAGCATATCCACCAATTTCGTAAGGAAAGGTACATTTGTTCGAAGCGAAAAGTCCAATCCAAGCATGCTATTTTTAAACGGTTCGTTTCCAAAGTCCACTTTTTGAGTCACTGGTCGTTCCATCATGCGAATGTACGTTGCGCCCACCTTGAAATTCTCATTTAAGCGGTATTGGTAGTGTCCACCCATCATGGATCGTGCTTGGAATCCAAAGACCGAATTACTTTCAATCGTGATTTTTATCGGAGTATTTGATTCGAGTATACCCGTATTTAGGATTTTCACCCGACTAAAGGCATAATCAACGGTGTAATCCGTTCCTTCAATGAGGCGTATACCACCAGCTGTAACAACCACGGCACCTTGAGGGATATTCATGACGTTTAGTGGGATCTCAGAGCTTATCGAGGACTGGAATTCCCCTTTGAAAACAAACCTGTTTTTACTTGGAATTTGTTGAGCGGCAGTTTTCGTGGAATCGTATAATTCCGTGTATGCAATTTTATCGATGTTTACTTGAGGAACTCCTGCTTCAGCGAGCTTTTCCGCCAAGGTTTGTCCAAATGGCTCGACTGTACTAAAGAAGATGCGTCCATTTTTTTTGTTAATGGTTCCTCCATTATCAATTTTATTCCCAACTAAATTGAATGGTGCAAAGTCAAAAACACCATCCGAGAAAGGCTGGTTATTTTGATTGATTTTATCCATATCCAGTAAGGTAACAATTTGTTTTTTGTCGATCCCTGGGAAAGGCATGAAAGGCTGAAGTAGAGAAGTTTCTTTATTGTTATAATACACATCAATTTTAAAACCAAGTTGATCAACTTGGTAAGCACCAATGGAGTAAACGTTTTTCATCATCAAATCCCAAATTTTATTTTTTGGATTTGTAATGGTTGGCTTGATGAGTTTCAGAATTAATGCTTCTTGTCCGCTCGCACCATCAGTGGAGAATTCTCCAACTTGGTAGGTCTCCCCACGGTATGTATATTCATAGGCGACTGCTAAAACCTCATCGTTATTTAATGCATTACTGAGGGAAATATATCCAAGAAGGGCGTTATAGGTGAATTCTGCATCCGTTAATTTACGGGCATTTTCGACTTTTTCATAATCTACTGCTTGTAGAAAAGGTCCTGGTGCATTCACTTGTGTAGATAGCGCAGTAACGGAGTTCACAAATCCACGAATCATGGGTTGGTTCGCTGCCCAATCATAGAGTCCGTTTGCTTGATTATCTGGGATTTCACCTCCATTATAAGACCCAGGATTTCCTTGACAGTTTGATGCTAATGCTTCCCCTAGGTCCGAAAACGCAACAATGTTTCGCGTATTTTCTGTGTTGCTCGTGCGATTCGTCACCCAAACTTCAATACGGGTAATAAATGCCGTTGAATTCACCATTGGCAAGGTGGACATCGCCGTATCGTAATGTTGCTGGTGATAGAGGTTAAGAAAATAATGTCGGTTTGCTTCGTAATTATCTGCAGTGATTTCAAATTTCTGAATTTGTGCTTTTCCGGTGACATTGATCTCCGTTCTTTTTCCTTTTGAAGCCGCAGCAATAAGGTCAAATGTGGACCGGCCAAATTTGAGTTGTGTTTTAACACCGAATAATGTTTGGGACCCTTGAATAAGGGAGGTTGGAAGATCCAAGGCTACATTTCCAAGAGCAATTTTTTGAATGATTTCATCTTCTTTACCCGTGTGTTCAATTTTGGAGATGTTTTCAAAATCAAAATTAGCTGCAGTGTTGTACTTCATGTTCAACTTCATTTTCGTGCCAATTTGACCAGTGATGTCCATATTGATATTCTGGTTGAAATCAAAACGCGTAATCTTACGTTGCCTCATGGGAAGCAATGGATTATCCACTCTTGAGTGATTTAATCCCAGGGATAATTCGAGGTTTCCTCCAGGAATGATTTTTATTTCATCCGAACCAAAAATACTTGTGAAAGCTTTACTCCCAATTTTAATCGGTAATTCGAAGGTGCGGTTTTCGGCAGTCTGCTCTTCTATGATCTCCTGCCAATCCATTTTCAAAGACTTCTTTTCATTGTACTCTAAGTAGTCTTCCAAACTCATTTTGGAGGGATTTCGATAGAATAGGTTGTTTTTACCTAAGGTTTCTTTGAATACGTATTGTCCCGATTCAGGGTCAAACACAATGGTTTGTTGCATGGAACTTGGGTCACCTAAATCAAAACTCTGAGGTAGGTTTTGATAGGGATTCATGGGATTAAAGATCGGGAAAGGTAAGTTAAGACCATTTTGAGCACTAGCATTTCCACTCAATACCAAAAGAAACAAAGCAACATAAACTGCTTTCAATCTTTTGAATCCGGAATAGTAGTTTAATGGTTTAGACACTCTTATGCTAATTATAAATTCCTTAACGCCTCTTTTATTAATTCCTCAACACTCTGATTTCCTGTATCGATTTTATCCAATACTTTTTCGGCGGATTTTTTATC
>JBEEIV010000265.1:0-4025 GCA_041169645.1 Bacteroidota bacterium | reverse complement strand
GATTGATTCAAACATGAAAAAAACTGGAGTCTTACTCATTCAATTAGGCACGCCTGACAGTCCAAAAACGCGCGATGTTAGAAAATATTTAACGGAATTTTTAAATGATCCTCGGGTAATCGATATCCCTTGGATTGCACGAAAAATTCTAGTGAATGGAATTATTGTTCCGTTTCGAGCGCCGAAATCTGCAAAAATTTACAAAGAGCTATGGGATTTAAGTGCGGGTGTTTCCCCCTTAATGACACACACGAAACATGTTCAATCCTTGTTGCAAGAATCATTTCAGAACGACCACGTAACCGTGGAGATGGCCATGCGGTATCAAAATCCGTCCATGGAAAGTGTACTGGAACGCATGCATCACGCAAATTACGATCAACTTATCATCCTACCTTTATTTCCACAATATGCCAGTGCTTCAACTGGTTCAGCCGTGGAAAAAGCAATGGACATCATTCGCAAATGGTGGGTAATTCCCGAAATAAAAATCATCAATCAATTTTACGACAACGAAGGCTACATCGATTCGATTGTGGACAATGCTCAATCATTTAACCTAAGCGAATACGATCATATATTATTTTCTTACCATGGACTCCCAGAGCGCCAAGTAGATAAAGTGTATGACGGAACGGATTTGTGCTCAGACCAACCTTGTGAATCGGAAATCAATGAAGCGAATAAGTTTTGTTACAAAGCGACTTCATTTGCAACCACACGTTTGATTGCTGAAAAAATTGGACTCAAAGAGGATCAATACACTGTTTGTTTTCAATCGCGTCTTGACAAGAAATGGCTGACTCCTTTTTCGGATAAAGTCGTGGAAGAATGGGGGAAAAAAGGCGCTAAGAAACTCTTGGTTTTTAGTCCGGCGTTTGTGGCAGATTGCTTAGAAACTTTAATCGAAATTGGAGAAGAATACCAAGAGATATTTGAAGAACACGGAGGTGAAAAAGTACAACTCGTTCCTAGTTCAAATTGTCATCCATTGTTTGTGAAGGGACTCGAAAAATTGATTCGCGAAAAAATGAACTAAGGAAACACGCGTGCATTTTTCCTTTTACATATATATGTAGTAAATTTGCAAGCGATTAGTAAAAAACAAATTAACTATTTTTATGGCTTATAAAGTAAAAGACATCAGCTTAGCTGAATGGGGAAGAAAAGAAATCAAATTGGCAGAAGCAGAAATGCCAGGACTTATGTCGCTTCGTGAAGAATATGGAGCAACCAAACCATTAGCAGGAGCAAGAATTGCAGGATGTCTACACATGACCATTCAAACTGCCGTATTAATTGAAACTTTGGTTGAATTGGGTGCTGAAGTTACCTGGTCTTCTTGTAACATATTCTCAACTCAAGATCATGCTGCCGCTGCTATTGCTGCTGCCGGGATTCCAGTTTTTGCTTGGAAAGGAATGAACGAAGAGGAATTTGACTGGTGCATCGAGCAAACCTTGTTTGCATTTGAAGGTGGTCAACCATTAAACATGATCCTAGATGATGGTGGTGATTTAACCAATATGGTATTTGATCGTTTCCCTGAATTAACGAAAGACATCAAAGGATTATCCGAAGAAACAACAACAGGAGTACACCGTTTATATGAGCGTGTGAAAAATGGCACGTTGGTTATGCCAGCAATCAATGTAAACGACTCGGTTACGAAATCGAAATTTGACAATAAATACGGATGTAAAGAGTCCTTAGTTGATTCCATTCGTCGTGCAACTGATACCATGATGGCTGGAAAAGTAGCAGTAGTTTGTGGATATGGTGATGTTGGAAAAGGTTCAGCTGCATCATTGAAAGGAGCAGGTGCTCGTGTTATTGTTACGGAAATTGACCCAATTTGTGCTTTGCAAGCAGCAATGGATGGCTTCGAAGTGAAGCGTTTGGATTCAGTGGTTCATTTAGGTGATATCATCGTTACGACGACTGGAAATAAAAACATCGTTGTTGGTCGTCACTTCGAGAACATGAAAGACAAAGCAATCGTATGTAACATCGGTCATTTTGATAACGAAATTGACATGGCTTGGTTAAACAACAACCATGGCGCATCCAAAATCGAAATCAAGCCGCAGGTAGACTTGTACAACATCAATGGTAAAGACATCATTATCTTGGCTGAAGGACGTTTGGTTAACCTTGGATGTGCAACAGGACACCCTTCATTCGTTATGTCGAATTCTTTCACCAATCAAACATTGGCTCAAATCGAGTTATGGTTGCATGCAGATAAATATGGAAATGATGTGTATATGTTACCAAAACACCTAGATGAAAAAGTAGCGCGTTTACACCTTGCAAAAATTGGTGTTGAATTGGAAACGTTAAGCAAAGATCAAGCAGATTATATTGGTGTTGCTGTTGAAGGTCCATTTAAAGCAGAACATTACCGATACTAATATTCAATGTAATGAAACAAAAAAAGCGGAGTTGTTACTCCGCTTTTTTTTATGTCCTTTTAATCCTTATAACTTATAAGTGTATTGAAAAGAGAATAATGGTCCGCCGATGCCTATCTCTGCGCCAAGCGCTGAATTGTAATTAAAGAAATAACGAAATCCATAACACAATCTAGCTGACACTGGAATTACTACCAAATCAACCGGCTTGAAATTTTGTGTTAAAGAATCATTTACCCATTGTTTTTGCCAGCGGCTATTCGTTCCTACTGCAACGCCAATATACGAATCGACATTTGGACTCGAAGTGGCTATCATAAAATTGAACCGCGCCTGTATCCTCAAACGTGATTTAAATTCAAGGTAATCAGATGGCAGGTATTGCCATTGATTATCAACAAAAACCGTATCCGTACTCACATACGACTGTTTGAATGAATTGTACATCACATCAAATCCAATACTTGCATCATTCGAAATCATGTAAGCATAGCGCAATCCGGAAGGTGGAATACTGGTAGAATTAACTGCCGTGATGGAATTCGGTTCGGTACCGAAAAAATCAAATTTCATAAAATTTGGTCCTCCAGTGTATAATTCGAACAGATGGTTACCTTGATAGGAGGATTGACCAAAGGACAATCCTACATTCAAGAGTAAGAATAGAACCAGATTATACCTCATCGTTATGCTTCCATTAATTTTATCAAATTAAGCGCAGACCCAGCTTTAAACCACTCAATTTGAGCAGCATTATAGGTGTGATTTAATTTAATTTCTTCTGAATTTCCATTCGCATGATTCAACTTCAAGGTAATTTGTTTACCTGGAGCAAAGGAAATCAAGTCTGTGAAATCAAAAGTATCATCCTCCAAAATTTTATCATAGTCTGCTTCATTGGCAAAAGTCAAGGCTAACATCCCTTGCTTTTTCAAATTCGTTTCATGGATGCGCGCAAAAGATTTAACGATTACGGCACGAACGCCCAGGTGACGCGGTTCCATTGCTGCATGTTCTCTCGACGATCCTTCTCCATAATTATGATCTCCCACTACAATGGTTGGAATTCCAGCCGCTTTGTAAGCACGTTGAACTGCAGGAACTTCTCCATACGCACCCGTTAATTGATTTTTAACAGAATTTGCTTCACCATTAAATGCATTCTCTGCACCAATCAATAAGTTATTGGAAATGTTGTCCAAATGTCCTCGGTAACGCAACCATGGTCCTGCCATGGAAATGTGATCCGTTGTACATTTTCCTTTTGCCTTAATCAATAAGCGAGCAGACTCAATGTTTTTACCATCCCAAATTGGAAAGTTATCCAATAATTGAAGACGAGAAGAATCCGGTGCAACATTAATTTCTACGTGACTTCCATCCTCAGCAGGAGCTTGGTACCCGTTATCCTCCACGGCAAAACCTCTTTTTGGAAGTTCATCACCATGAGGAGGATTTAATTTCACTTGTTCTCCTTTATCGTTTGTTAAGGTATCCGTTAATGGATTGAATCCAAGGTCACCAGCAATCGCTAAAGCAGCCACCATTTCTGGAGAAGTAACGAAGGCATGTGTATTTGGATTTCCATCCGCACGTTTAGAGAAGTTTCGA
>JBEEIV010000264.1:0-2951 GCA_041169645.1 Bacteroidota bacterium | reverse complement strand
AACCGTTGCAGTAGTTGTTCCATCACCTGCAATATCCGCTGTTTTTGAAGCAACTTCCTTCACCATTTGGGCACCCATATTTTCGATTGGGTCCTTCAATTCTATTTCCTTGGCAACAGTTACACCATCTATCGTTACATGAGGTGCACCGAATTTTTTACCAATAACCACATTACGTCCTTTTGGACCTAAAGTCACCTTCACTGCATCTGCTAATGCATCTACTCCTTTTTTTAATTTCTCACGTGCTTCAACGTCGAAAAAAATATCCTTTGCCATGTTTGTTAAGTTTGATTAATTAAAAAATACCATAAATATCAGACTCTCTCATGATCAGAAAGTTCTTTCCATCAATTTTAATTTCTGTCCCAGCATACTGACCGTACAAAATTGAATCACCAACTTTTACCGACATTGGCTCATCTTTTTTTCCGGATCCAGCTGCTACAACAATTCCGCGCAATGGTTTCTCTTTTGCCGTGTCTGGAATAATGATTCCACTTGCTGTTTTTTGCTCTGCTGGCGCAGGTTCTACCAGAACTCTGTCTGCCAAAGGTTTGAAATTTACTGACATTATTTTAAGTTTAATTTGCTTGCATTTTTACCAATATTATGCCACTACACGAAAACGGACAATTTTTCGCTTTTGGACAAAAAAAATGTCAGCATGCGTGACATACTGACATTTTCGGTTTCAAAAACCGCTAATTATTTATTTCCTTTTGCTGGCGCTTGTCCTTGACCTTGACCTTGTTGAGTTTGTTGAGGCACAACTTGCTTAGGTGCTTTTGGTTGACGAATGGTCATGATTAAACTCACTACCACGATTGTTCCTGCCAATCCCCACGTCATTTTGTCGATTAACTCATTCGTTTTTTGTACACCACCTAATTGTGAAGGAGATCCAAAATCTGAGCTCAAGCCTCCACCTTTTGGGTTTTGAACGTAAACTACTAAAATCAGCAAGATACTTGCTGCGATGATAAGAATAGACAATAATAAATCCATGATTAAGAATTAAGTTTTCTCTTTAAATTTCTAATTTGGCTTGCAAAGAAACTCTTTTTTTCTGGAAAAATCAAAATTAATTGCTCATAAACGTGAATTGCCTTGTTAATATTTCCTTGCAAGGCAAATACTTGAGCTAGCGTTTCACTCACTGGCATTTTGTTTTCATCCACACTTTCCTTTGCTTTTTTAGCTGGAGAGAAGAATTCCTTCTTCGGTTTTTCGAATTGATAAAATGATGGTTTTTTGTCCTCACTCATTATTTCATCCAAGTCGTTACGACTCATTTCCCCTATCTTCAACCAATCCGTAAACGATTTTGGCGCTAATTTTTTTTGACCGTTTGAGCTTTCAATGGAAGTATCATCTTCTTTTGTTTCATCGGAATTACTTTCCCAATCCTCGGTTTGCTCTTGATCAATTCCTAATTCCTCCTCAGGATATGCCAGTTGCAAATAGGAAGAAGAAATAACAGCTGACTGAATCATGGTATCCACTTCATCCAACTCACGGTCAACATCCTGATTAGTCGGCTCGTTGTCCAACGCTACTTCTGCCGCTAACTCATTTATTTCAGGTGTTACAAGCGGTGGTTCATGATATGGTGCATCGGATTTGGATTCAGGTTCTAATAACGTTTCGACTTCTTCCAAATCTCTTTCAGAAACATGTTCATTCACTGCTATTGGTCGGATCGCTGTTTCGTTAGTAACAATTGGGATAATCGGTACACTTGACTCGATTTCCTGCTCTGTAATTGATGTAGACTCAGATTTAAGCTGCTTTGGCTCTTCCGTTACAATGCTCATTTGATTTGAAACGCTCGTTTGAGTCACCAATAAATCATATAGCAATTCACGGTTTGGGATTTGATAAGCGTATTTTTCTAATTGCGAACTAAGGCGTAAATCCCGGTCGTTTGCTAAAGACTTCAAATATAACGTGACAATACTTGACGCATAGGGATATAAATCCATCAGCTCCTTTAACTCACTGAGTTGTTGAGTGGAACAAGTAGATGCATTCCGCATCTGTTGGTGGATGGATTCGCTGCTTAACATCACCAATTACTTAGAAGTTTATTAATCAGGTCTTGAACCATTTGTTCCGAAATATCTTCAAACAATTTGTTTTCTACTTCCGAAAGATTCGTCCCGGAGTTAAAGTCTGCAAATCGAGTAGTCGTGAGTGTCCATTGTTCCTCTTTTGGTTTTGTAATGTTAATCGACATAGCAACGGACATCGTCAATCGGTTCTGAGAAGCGTTATTATTTCCCTGAACAGCTAAAGGCATTACTGAATATTGGGTGATTTTCCCTTCCATATTCACCTCCCCTTTTCCATATGTTGTATTTAACAATAGCGGTGTGTTGTTTTGAACCCCGTCTTTCATTTTTTCCGATAACAATGCGGCAAAATTCAAAGGGCATGTTGCTGCATCTAATTCTAAGGTTTTAAGTGTAAATGTTTTCCATTCCTCCGGCATCCCTCCTTTGTCTCTGAAAGAAAAACTACTCGGCCAGCACGCACTTAGTCCAATTGCCATTAAAATGAATAGAAGGTTTCTCATTTATTCCCCAAGTTGATATTCCTTAATTTTTCGATAAAGTGTACGTTCTGATATTCCCAATTCAAGCGCGGCATACTTACGTTTACCTCGGTGTTTTTCTAAGGCTTTCTGTATCAATTCTTTTTCTCGATCTTCCAAAGATAAGGATTCTTCAATTTCTTCGTGTACTTCAAACGTTTCAGGCAAAACAGGATAACTGGAAAGGGGATCGTTCGTCGGACCGGAAGGTAAAATGCGGGTGGAGACAGGCACATCCTCATAGACGTCTTGATAAATTCGATTAACAATTGCCGTTTGATCTTGGTTGAGCGTAACACTCGCACCATTATTCACGACCTCTAGAACAAGTTTTTTTAATTCCGTCAAGTCTTTT
>JBEEIV010000263.1:0-4462 GCA_041169645.1 Bacteroidota bacterium | reverse complement strand
GTGCCATCGTTGCTCAAGGAAACATCAATGCGCAAGTTGTTGTGACTGATGTAAACCCGGACGTAGTAGTTGATTCATTGTCGGCACCGTATGCGTTGGATTTCAATAATGATGCGAATCCAGAATTAAATTTCTTTGTTCAGCACATTAGTGGTGCCTCATCGACACAAGGTATTCAATTTACCTATGAAGGAGCTGTTGCCGGGGTTAACATCACACCAGGGATGAATTTAATTGGTGCAGTTGGAACGGGAAGTTCGTCTTCTTCTTTCCAATTGTCGGCATTAAACAATGGTGATCCTATTTCTTCCGCAGCAAATTTTGGTACTTCTAGTGGAAATGCGCTTGGTGTTGATCTTCTAGTGGATGCTGGAATTCTTGGTCAGTTACCGATTCAACAGGGTAATTTCTTGAATCAAAGCAATAAGTATTTAGGCGGGAAATTAACTGCTGGTGCTAATTCTTTTTACGGATGGGTGGAATTATCTGTGAATGCAAATGCATCTCAAATTACCATTCATAAATATGCTTATCAGTCAACACCCAACACACAAATTTTGGCTGGAGAAGGTTCAAATGTTGGATTAGAGAACGTAGCATTAGCAGACAAAGTAACCATTGTTGGCACGCCTGATCAAGTAAAAATCAATGTAACCCCCGACCTCATTGGATCATCTGTTTCATTCGTTTCGATGTCCGGACAAACATTGAAAACGGAAATTCTGAATGATGTAAACAACTCCATTTCATACGATGGAATACAAACAGGTATTTACCAAGTTGTTGTTTCCTCTTCTACTGAAAAAACAACACAACGCATTTACGTAAAATAAGCTAATTGCAAACCGATATTAAGGCTGGTTATCCAGCCTTTTTTTTTCTTGAAACTTACCTACATGAAATCATACTTTTTCATACTTTTTCTCGCATTCTTTGGGGTTGCATCGTCCCAAATCAGCATCAATGAAGGATGCAATAAAAACTATGTTTCTTCACTTGATGAAAATGGGGACGCGAGTGATTGGATCGAATTGTACAATGCTGGGACAAGTACCATCAACCTCAATGGGTTCGCACTTTCCGATAAATTAACCGTGCCAAACATGTGGGTACTTCCGAATTTGTCCATTCCAGCAGGTGGATTTCAACAAATTTTTTGCAGTCAAAAAAACCGAATAGGATCAACACCCTTTCAATTTGGATTAAGCGAACAGAATTACACCCCACAAGTTGGATGGAGCAATCACATTTTAAGCGCACCTTTTTATTGGGATGGTGTGTCAAATATCATCTTGAATGTTTGTTCCTACAACAATGCTCAATACACGGAGAATTCCATTTTTAAACAAACAGCTACACCTTTCATTTCAACCATAGGTAGCTTCATTGATGGAAGTCCTGCTGCATGTTCAGCGAATAACGCATCCACCTATTACCAAAGACCAAATATTAAACTGAATAATGCAATTATTGGTACTGGGACGATTCAAAACGGAAATACGGATTATCCTGCACCCTTTGGAAACTGGTATTGGGGAGCGAGACACCAAATGCTCATTAGAGCGAGTGAATTAATTGCTTCGGGCTTAAGTGCTGGCATGATAAATTCAATCGGTTTCGAGGTTGCAGCTACTATTGGGGAGAATTATACCTACATCGATTTTCACATCAATTCCACGCAAATAAATGAATTAAGTGCAGAATTTGTTCCCCTTCAGGGAAACCTTTACCATACCAATTTTAAAATTGATGGGAATGGAGAAACGGTGTATTTATTCAACCCAAATCAACAACTGGTTTCCAGTTTATTGGTTGAATCACCGAACACGGATGTGTCCATTGGACTTTCACCGGACGGATCAACATCGGTCAAATGGATGAACCCCACTCCAAGTGCAAGCAATAATGCGAGTAACATTTTTTCGGACAGTCTCAGTAGGCCAATATTATCTAAGTTATCTGGTGTCAATAATTCAAGTTTTTACTTAAAATTGACACACAGTAATTTGATCCCTTCGAAAATTGTTTATACCCTCGATGGTTCAGAACCAACGTTTAATTCAACAAGTTATTCGGATTCTATTTTCGTTTATCAAAATACGGTCATCCGTTCAAAAGTTTATCCTTTGGCGTCAAACTCCAGTTATTTACCAAGCCATCAGGCAATTGCCACATACCTTTTTAACATCAGTCACGACACTCCCATTTTACTTGTAACAACGGATCAAAGCAACTTATACGGATCAAGCGGAATTTTTGATAATTGGTCTAGTGATTGGGTGAAACCCGCTCATGCTGTTTACTTAAACGAGGGACTCGGACATCCCTTTTTATTTGAACGTCGAACAGCTATGCGCATGGATGGAGGCGCAGGTGGAAGTCGTTCTCATCCACAACATTCATTTCGACTTTCCTTTGCTCACGGTGCTTTGGGACAAGCTCCGGTGAACTTTCCCTTGATTCCAGATCGACCAAACCGAACAAAATACAGCGACATATACCTGCGCAATGGAAGTAATCAATACTTGACATTACCATACAAAGACGCGAGTCAAGTACGCATGATGAGTGAAGGAACGAAAAATTACTATTCCGCTTATCGCCCAGTAAGTGTCTATATCAACGGTGCTTATTTTGGATTGTATGAACTTCGCGAGAAATTCAATGCTGAATATTTTGAAATCCATGATGGAGCTTCAAGAGATTCATTGGAACTTCTATCCTTGAGTTACTGGTATAATTTAGTATTGCGCTCTGTGGAAGGAGATGTGGATAATTTTTGGGATTCATATTCACAATTTCAGTCCTTAAATCCAGCTTCACCAAGCTATTTGACGGATGCCGATGCATTTTTTGACTTGAAACACTACACAGACTACATCATTGCAGAATCTTGGATGGGCAATGTGGATTGGCCAGGAAATAACATCAAAATTTACCGTTCTGATAAAACCAATTGGAGGTGGCGTTTCGCTTTAATTGATTTAGAATTATCGATGCAACCGAATGGGTGGACCAGTTGCACGGATAATCACATTAATTACATGCTCGGTCAAAGTACGGGACTACCCTACATCAACATTTGGTTGAAAAGCATTCAAAATACAGCATATAAAAACTATTTCATAAATCGATTTGCCGATTTAATGAATACGAGTTATCGAACCGACATGTTATTAGCGCGTGAAAATACCTTTTTCGAATCTATGGTGACCGAAATGCCGAACGAATATGCGCGTTGGGGAGATCCGAACAACATTGCAGGACAAATGCAGGGATTTGTGAATAATCACAATGTATTTCAAGACCAATTAGCTTGTCGAAATGAAGTGGTATTTGAACACATCAAAAGTGGATTTAACCTTGTGAAAACAATCGATGTAAACTTAGATGTCATTCCAGAAAATGGTGGTGAGATTGCTTTGAATACCATTCAACCTATATCTTACCCATGGACTGGAACCTATTTTGATGGTGTTCCAGTGAGCATGACTGCGATTGCAAAACCAGGATACACCTTCTCGCACTGGGTTCCAGCTGCTTTTATCAATGATACATTACAGGACTCCTTAACAACCAATATCACTGCTCCTGCAGGATTTTTTACGGCTGTATTTAAATTAATCCCACTTCCACCAGATGGACCAGACATTCATTTTTCGGTTGCTCCTAATCCGTCAAATGGGGCCTTTGTGTTGACACACGACAATAAAACGCAAGCCACAGGTTGCACCTATGAAATCTTTGATTTGAGCGGGAGAAAAATCAGTGCAGGCGCGGTAAATTATACGGCACTTGAAACGCCCATAACAATTACCGAAATGCGTTCCGCTGTGTACATTTTACGCATACAAAAAGACCAAGAAGTATTATCGACGTTTAAGGTACTTAAATACTAGCGCGAAACTCCCGAAATAATTCTTCGGCAGCCTGGTAAGCAAGCATTTCACCGGTTTTTACCTTGGATTCCATTTCGTGGTATTTCACTATCCATTGTTTATTAGCGAAAAAGTCATTTTGCAATAAAGATCGGAGCATTTCTTCTAATACTTCCACTTCTTGTCGCATTCTATTTTCGTTGATCCAACCACTATGCTCCATGGCATGAAAAAACGATTGCAAATTAGACCAAATCTCATCGAAGCCTTCTTTTGTCATGCTGCTCGCCGTATGCACTTGAGTAATCCAATCGTTTTCTTTTGGGGGAAATAAATGCAAGGCATTCGCATATTCCCTCCTCGCCCATTTTGACTTTTGAACGTTTTCACCATCAGCTTTGGTAATGATCATTCCATCAGCCATTTCCATGATACCACGCTTCATTCCCTGCAATTCATCTCCGGCCCCAGCAAGCATGAGTAGGAGAAAGAAATCTACCATAGAATGGACAATCGTCTCGGATTGACCAACCCCAACTGTTTCGACAAAAATGACATCGTAACCTGCCGCTTCGCAAAGAATT
>JBEEIV010000262.1:0-2827 GCA_041169645.1 Bacteroidota bacterium | reverse complement strand
ATCGAAAAACTGAGTTAATCCCGCAAAGTATTTATTCCCTTTCCAAAGTAATTGCTGCTCCTTCGTACTCAAGTCTTTGTACGGTCGGTGAATGGGAAAATCAAAGTGGATTCCATTGCGTAACAAAGGATGCAACCATTCGCTCATTCGCTCGCTGCGCCATGGGGCGATCGCTCCTTCGTAAACCGAAAGATTCTGGTCAGGAATGACCAAGTCTGGATCGAGTCCTAGTACTTTACCGTAACCTTCACAATTTTTACACGCGCCGTAGGGATTGTTAAACGAAAATAAGTTAAGACTAGGTTCTTCGAAAACCTGGCCGTCTAGTTCGAATTTATTGGAAAATTGCTTGCGTTTTTGGCCATCGACTTCGATCCAACAAACCCCTTCGCCTTCGAAATAGGCTGTTTGAACCGAATCTCCAAGTCGGAACGTAGTTTCTTCATCATCCGGTTTACTGATGAGTCGGTCAACTAAAATGGCAATTTCACTAGGTTTAGCTTGTAGTTTTTTTAAGGTGTCTGGCTCTTCAACAATTTCCTCCAGGTCTAGAATTTCTTCCTTGAATTTAAGACGCGTATATCCTTTTTGAATGAGCAATTGGCATTCATCCAAAATACTCCGATCCGGGTGTTCCACCTGTGGCGCAAGTATTAATATTTTTTTATCGGGATGTGTTCCAATCCAATCGACGATGGAGGAAACAGAATCTTTTTTTACTTCTTGCCCTGAAATCGGCGAATAGGTTTTGCCAATTCGGGCAAATAATAATTTGAGGTAATCGTAGATCTCGGTGGTGGTGCCAACGGTTGATCGTGGATTTTTTGTGTTTACTTTTTGTTCAATGGCTATCGCTGGGGATACGCCACGAATGTAATCAACAGCTGGTTTTTCCATGCGGCCTAAAAACTGGCGCGCATACGAATTTAAACTTTCGACATACATGCGTTGGCCTTCTGCAAAGAGTGTATCAAATGCTAGCGAAGATTTTCCAGAACCTGAAAGTCCGGTGATAACGACTAATTGATTTCGTGGAATGGCAACGTCAACTCCCTTTAGATTATGTACGCGGGCACCCTTAATAATGATGTGGGACCGAGGGTCCAGATTTTCGAAATCTTGGGGCAAGGGAGAACTCATATCTCAAAATTATCCTTTAATTTTGATAAACCCAACGCTACCTTTGGCAAACCTCCAAGGTTTGCCAAAGGTAAGGGGAAATCAACCCTTAGAAACGTTATAAACTGATCAAATGAAATCAATATTCTTATTTTTTGCCTTCGCTTTTTTTTCGATCTCCTTCGTTAGTCATGCGCAAGATCCTGTGGTCATTGCAGAAGAAGGTGCAAAGGGTGATCTAGATGTTGAGCCAGATGTAAAAGACTTGACTTTTCGACAAAGATTACATTTTGGTGGAGGTATTTCAGGATTGAGTTTTGGTAATCCGACTAGTATTGGATTGTCGCCAATGGCAGGTTATATGTTGACAAATAATACTGTTTTAGGTGTTGGCTTAACGTATCAATACTTTTCTTATCGCGGATTTCAGGCGTCAAATCTACTTGGGGAGCGAATTTTTGTTCGCCAATATGTTCCAGCTTTAACAGCCATGATTGGACAAAGTTATTTAACTGCCCAAATCGAAAATTTTCAAGATGTTTCTAGCGCTGGATATCGCCTGAAATATTCCACCCCGGTATTGGTGGGTATCGGAATTGGATCCAAGTTTGGCATCAATTTAAATGTCATGTATGACTTGAATTATACGGCATCTTCGAACTCTCCTTATGGCACAGCATTGGTCGTTCAGGTGGGTGGATTTTTCTTTTAAATTTTTAAAACAATTTGGCCTAAAATATTGTCTTAGTAAGCAGAGATTATCAGCGATTAATTCTTAATTTCGAATTCATTTATTATTCACATGTCAAAAGCACTTTTACCTGAACCTCTTTTAGTTGAGGACCCAAATCGTTTCGTTTTATTCCCGATCAAGCACGATGATATCTGGAAGTTTTACAAGCAATCTCAAGCGTCTTTTTGGACGGCTGAAGAAATCGACTTGCAACAAGATTTATCAGATTGGAAAAAATTAAATGATGGCGAACGTCATTTCATTTCGCACGTTTTAGCCTTTTTTGCAGCCTCTGATGGAATTGTAAACGAGAACTTGGCGAATAACTTCTTGAAAGAAGTTCAGTACGCAGAAGCGAAATGTTTCTATGGTTTTCAAATCATGATGGAAAACATTCACTCTGAAACGTATTCTCTTTTGATTGATACCTACATTAATGATCCTACAGAAAAAGATCGCTTATTGCGCGCCATTGAGACGATTGATTGCGTGAAGAAAAAAGCTGATTGGGCATTGAAGTGGATTGAGAGTGATAGTTTTGTTGAACGCTTAATCTCATTCGCAGCTGTAGAAGGGATTTTCTTCTCAGGTTCATTCTGCTCTATTTTCTGGTTGAAAAAACGTGGTTTAATGCCAGGTTTATCATTCTCTAATGAGTTGATTTCTCGTGATGAAGGTTTGCACTGTGATTTTGCATGTATGTTGTACACGGATCACATTAAAAATAAAATTTCGCAAGAGCGTATTTACGAAATCATTTTACACGCAGTTGAAATTGAAAAGGAATTCGTTACAGTTGCTTTACCAGTTTCATTAATCGGAATGAACGCGGAATTGATGTGTCAATACATTGAGTTTGTGGCAGATCGTTTGTTGGTTTCTTTGGGATGTAAAAAGAACTACAACGCAACTAATCCTTTTGACTTCATGGAAATGATTTCATTGCAAGGCAAAACAAACTTCTTTGAAAAGCGT
>JBEEIV010000261.1:0-2832 GCA_041169645.1 Bacteroidota bacterium | reverse complement strand
CAAACTGGAACACAACAAATACCATTGATGTGAATCAATACACGCAATTTTCTATTTCAGGAAATGAATGTTACAACTTGAATTTGGCCAAAATTGCATTCAACCACAGAACATCTTCTACAGGAGGAACACCGGTGATTTATCTTCGTTCAAGTTTGGATAATTATACAGAAGATATTGATACGTTTGCTTCTTCTTGGAATGGTAATGTCATGTTGGATGATACCCTTTCTTTGCCTTCAACGTTCAACAATGTTCATGCGGTAACGTTCCGTTTTTATGTGACTTCAATGGCAACCAATACATCTACCTTTAGAATGGATAACGTTTCCTTATGGGGAAATACATTAACTGTTGCACCAACTACCTATTATGCAGATGTTGACCAAGATGGATTTGGCGATTTAACCAATGATACGTTGGTTTGTACGATGCCAGCAGGCTATGTAGCCAATAGTTCAGATTGTAACGATACAAATGCTGCGATTAACCCAAATACAGTTTGGTACATGGATATGGATGGTGATTTACAGGGTGATGCTATGGTAAGTTTCACTGGATGTATTCCGCCAACAGGATACGTTTTGACTGCAGGTGACTGCGATGACATGAATCCAACAATAACTGCTCCAACCATGTATTATTCAGATGTGGATCAGGATGGTTTTGGTGATGATGCAACAGGAGCAGCGTTTTGTTTGGCACCACCAAACATGGTTGCTATTGGTGGAGATTGTAACGATAACAATAACACCATCTATCCAGGTGCTACTGAAATCTGTGACGGATTTGATAACAACTGTAATGGAACTAACGATGAAGGATTAATATTCAACACGTACTACTTTGATGGTGATAATGATCAATACGGTGCAGGAATCGGAATGGTAACGTGTCAAGTAAACCCGCTTCCAGGATATGTATTAGTAAATGGTGATTGTGATGACGCAAATGCTGCTGTTTATCCTGGCGCAACGGAAATCCTGGAAAATGACATTGATGAAAATTGTGATGGAGTAGACGGATATCTTGGATTATCAGATTTAGCACAATACCAAGTTGGACTTGTACCAAATCCATCTAACGGTGCATTTGCTGTGCAATTCAATACAGAAGTTGTCAATGCAAACATTCAAGTAACCGACATGAATGGAAAAGTATTGTTCCAACAAATTATGAATGGAACAAGCCTTGAGGTAAGTAACTTGAGACTGTCAACCGGTGCATATTTGGTTCATGTAACCCTTGAAAATCAAAAAGAAATCCTTCGTTTGATCATTCAATAAGATCCAATGAAAAATGATTTAAAAAGAAAAGGCCGAAAGGCCTTTTTTTTGTGCGTCAAACTTTCAAATTTACAACTAACTTTACATAAGTATATAATCGTCATGAGTATGAGTAAATCAGTTTTAACTTTTATTATTTTATGTTTTTCCAGTAGCATGTTTGCACAAGCTTACTGGCAACAAGAAGTGAATTATACCATTCAGGTTAGACTTAACGATAACAATCATACCTTAAGTGGTTTTGAGGTGTTTGAATATGTCAACAATTCTCCAAATACCTTGGACCGCATTTACATGCATGTTTGGCCAAATGCATACAAAGATGAAAGTACGGCATTGGCAAAACAATTGTACCGTCAAGGTGATGCAAAATTGACCCGTGCTAAGTATGAAGACCGCGGATATATTGATTCCTTGAATTTTATGTCCGAGGGAACTCCGTTGAAATGGGAGTACGATGCAGAGAACCAAGATATCTGCGTGATTTATTTAAACACACCTTTGCAAAGTGGAGACCGCGTACGCATTACTACACCTTTTAAAGTAAAAATCCCTTCGGGAGAAATTTCGCGCATGGGACACATCGGACAATCCTACCAAATAACGCAATGGTATCCGAAACCTGCGGTATACGATAAAAATGGATGGAATCCAATTCCTTATTTAAATCAAGGAGAGTTTTATTCAGAATACGGAACTTACGATGTAAGCATCACCTTGCCAAAAAATTACATTGTTGGTGCTACGGGGAACTTAGCAACCAAAAGTGAGGTGGCTTTCATGGATGAACAAGTGAAATTAACCAGCGAGAATATGGAATCTTGGGTTTCGCATGCAGGAGATGAAAAACTAGAAGCTTTTCCCGAATCTTCCACCGAATATAAAACCATCCGATTTTTACAGAGTAAAGTGCATGATTTTGCTTGGTTTGCAGATAAGCGTTTTGGTGTGTTGAAAGGGGAGGTAGAATTACCCCATTCGAAAAATAAGGTAACCACATGGGCATTGTTTACACCTCAAAATGCTGGCTTATGGGAAAATGCGATTGAATACATCAATGATGGAGCATATTATTATTCGCTATGGAACGGAGATTATCCTTACCGACAAGTAACAGCAGTAGATGGAACCATCAGTGCAGGAGGAGGAATGGAGTATCCGAACGTAACGGTAATTGGTAATGTTGCCTCTAAAGAAGAATTGGAAGTGGTGATTGTACATGAGGTTGGACACAACTGGTTTTATGGTATTTTGGGTTCCAACGAGCGCGTGCATGGTTGGATGGACGAAGGAATGAATACCCTAAACGAAATGCGTTATATGCAAACTAAATACCCGAATAACACGCGTTTCTCTGATATGATTCTTAATGGACGCTTTCACTTAGAAGATTTAAATCACCACGATTCAGGGGACATCACGTATTCAACACTAGCAAGTCTTGGACTAGATCAACCGATTGAAACCCACTCAGATCAATTTACAAGCATCAATTATGGTGGTATTATGTACCAGAAAACGGGTTTGATATTCTTTTACTTAAAAG
>JBEEIV010000260.1:0-12921 GCA_041169645.1 Bacteroidota bacterium | reverse complement strand
CATCTACTCCATTGGGTGATATTGCCGAAGTAAAGGCGATACAAGCCGTTTTTGGTGAACATGCCTACAACTTGAACATTAGTTCAACAAAATCCATGACAGGACACCTTTTAGGTGCTGCAGGGGCAATTGAAGCAGTGGCATGTGTTATGGCGGTGAAACACGATGTGGTTCCACCTACGATTAACCACTTTACGGATGACCCAGAACTTGATGCTAAATTGAACTTCACGTTCAATACACCTCAAAAACGCACAGTGAATATCGCTTTATCGAATACCTTCGGTTTTGGCGGTCACAATACGAGTATTATTGTCAAAAAATTTAACTCCTAAGCACTCTGAAACTTCCTTTGTTTTCAGCCAAAAGGACAGAGGATGAATTAGTAATCATTCGATTCATTCTCAAACAGTTTGGATACAAACCTGTGAATGTGTCTTATTTTGAACGTGCCCTTACCCATAAATCTGTTTTACCTGAAGAAAAACATGACTTTGCAAATGAGCGCCTGGAATTTTTGGGAGATGCTATTTTGGATGCAGTCGTTGCGGAATACCTATATGCGAAATACCCGGATGATGATGAAGGATATTTGACAAAAGTGAAATCACGTATCGTCAATAGGAAATCTCTTGCATTGATAGGTGAACGAATGAACATACGCAGTTTGCTCAAATATAATCAAGCAAGAAGCATCAATTTGGCAACATTAGAAGGTAATGCTTTTGAAGCAATTATTGGAGCCATCTACTTGGATGGTGGATTTGAAAAAACGAAAACGGCACTAGTCAAACATGTTTTTAGAAATCATTTGAATTTCAGTCAGTTATTGGCAGAAGAACTGGATTTCAAATCCAAATTGTTCATTTGGTGTCAAAAAAAGAAATTGAATTTAGAATTTGAATTAGTGCAGGAATCACACGTGAATGGACAGTGGAATTATGAGATGGCTGTTTTTGTAAACCGCACTGAATATGGCCGTGGTAAAGGTTTTTCGAAGAAGGAAGCTGAACAGGCGGCGGCCAGAGAAACACTACAATTGATGGGAGAAATTTAAGCAGATCCTAGTTTCGCTTTAAATTTTATTATACATTTGTCCAACAAAGTAAAAGCACATGACGACAACTGAAATTATTTATGCAATTGGAGACCTGTTTCAATGGTCTTTTGGTTTCTTCGAATTTGTAGGAAATTACTTTAATACCATGGTGATCATTCTAGGTTTCTTTGGTTTTGGATACTGGATGAACATTCAGCGAAAACTAAGTGCAAAAGCAACGGTTCCTGTAGATGCAAAGGATAATGTTGGCTGGTATAAAAAAGACAATCAACAATTGAAATAACATTATTCAAAAGAGAATGCAAATGTCCGTCGAAAGCGGACATTTTTTTTACCCCATAAAAAAAGCAGGCAAAAGCCTGCTTTTCAATTTAAGTCTGTGGTGAATTATGATTTTGTTAATGCACCTTTCAAAAACTCTCTATTCATGCGGGCAATGTTTTCAATAGAAATTCCTTTTGGACATTCTACTTCACACGCACCTGTGTTCGTACAGTTTCCAAATCCTTCTTCATCCATCTGACGAACCATGTTTAAAACACGCTCTTTCGCTTCTACTTTTCCTTGAGGTAATAATGCATATTGAGAAACTTTCGCTCCAACAAATAACATCGCAGAACCATTTTTACAAGAAGCAACACATGCACCACATCCAATGCAAGCAGCCGCCTCAAAAGCTTTGTCTGCATCCGCTTTTGGAATTGGAATAGCATTTGCATCCATTGTGCGTCCAGAAGTATTGACGGATACAAATCCACCAGCTTGCTGAATTCTGTCAAAGGCACTTCGATCTACCATTAAATCTTTGATTATCGGAAATGCGCGAGACCTCCAAGGCTCTACATAGATGGTGTCTCCGTCTTTAAACATACGCATGTGCAACTGACAAGTCGTAGTTCCTGTATCGGGTCCATGCGCACGTCCATTGATATACAACGAACACATACCGCAAATCCCTTCGCGACAATCATGGTCAAATGCAATAGGATCTTGCTTTTCATTAATCAATTGCTCATTCAACTGATCTAACATCTCTAAGAAAGAGCTATCCGTAGAAACGTTGTTTAAAGCATACGTTTCCAATGCGCCTTTGGCATTTGTATTTCTCTGTCTCCAGATTTTTAGTGTGATATTAATGAACTTAGAAGCCATAATCTCTTTCTTAATTATTTGTAATTTCTTGCTGCAATTTTAATAAACTCGTAATTCAAATCCTCTTTGTGAAGTTTTGAATTTTTAGCGTCTGCGCCTTGATATTCCCAAGCACCTACATATTTAAAGTTGTCGTCATCACGTAAGGTTTCTCCCTCTGAATCTTGGTATTCTTCTCGGAAGTGTCCACCACATGATTCGTTTCGATGTAAAGCATCGACAGCCATTAATTGACCTAGTTCAATTAAATCAGCAACACGCATGACTTTTTCCAATTCTGGATTCATTTCATCTGCATTACCAGGAACGTAAACGTCTTTGTAGAATTCTTCACGAAGTTGTCCGATTTCTTCAATGGCTTCTTTTAATCCCTGCTCGTTTCTTGCCATCCCAACTTTATTCCACATGATTAATCCTAGTCGTTTGTGGAAGAAATCAACGGATTTACTACCGTTGTTGTTTAAGAATTTTTGTATCGTTTCTTTTACTTCATTTTCTGCTGCTTCAAATTCAGGAGAATCTGTTGAGATTTTCCCTGTACGAATTTCATTTGCTAAGTAATCAGAAACAGTGTAAGGGATAACAAAGTATCCATCTGCTAATCCTTGCATCAACGCAGAAGCCCCAAGACGGTTCGCTCCATGGTCTGAGAAATTAGCTTCTCCCGTAACAAAACAACCTTCAATGGTACTTTGTAAGTTATAATCAACCCATACCCCACCCATTGTGTAGTGAACAGCTGGGTAAATTTTCATGGGTGTTTCGTACGGATTATCATCAGTAATTTTCTGATACATTTGGAATAAGTTTCCGTATTTCTCCTCAATCCATTTTTTCCCAAGTTCGATCATTCGCTCTTCGGTTGGATTGTGGTCACCTAGTGCATATGCCGCTTGTTTCCCTTTGCTTTTGATTTCAGATGCAAAATCTAAGTATACACCTTCGTTTGTATCGTTTGCTTCGATTCCGAAGCCAGCATCACAACGCTCTTTTGCAGCACGTGAAGCTACGTCACGTGGAACTAAGTTTCCAAATGCAGGATACCTTCTTTCTAGGTAGTAATCTCGATCTTCTTCCGCAATTTGTGTTGGCTTCATTTGTCCAGCACGAATCGCTTCTGCGTCTTCTTTTTTCTTTGGCACCCAGATGCGACCAGAGTTTCTTAAAGACTCAGACATCAAGGTTAATTTCGACTGGTTTGTCCCGTGAACAGGAACACATGTCGGGTGAATTTGAACATAGCACGGATTAGCAAATAATGCACCTCTCTTGTGAACTTTCCATGCTGCAGAGACGTTACTTCCCATGGCGTTAGTCGATAAGAAGTACACATTTCCGTATCCGCCAGATGCAATAATGACCGCATGTGCTGAATGACGTTCGATTTCTCCAGTTATTAGGTTGCGTGCAATAATTCCACGTGCTTTACCGTCGATTTTAACCAAATCCATCATTTCGTGACGGTGGTACATTTTTACACGTCCTAGTCCAATTTGACGAGACAATGCTGAGTACGCACCTAATAATAATTGTTGTCCGGTTTGACCAGCAGCATAAAAGGTACGTTGAACTTGCGTTCCACCAAAAGAGCGGTTGTCCAACAATCCTCCGTATTCACGAGCGAATGGAACACCTTGTGCCACGCATTGGTCAATGATATTGCCCGAAACTTCCGCTAAACGATGCACATTTGCTTCACGTGCTCGGTAGTCTCCTCCTTTAATGGTATCATAAAATAAACGGTAAATAGAATCCCCATCATTTTGATAATTTTTTGCTGCATTGATACCACCTTGTGCAGCAATCGAGTGCGCACGACGAGGGGAATCTTGAAAACAGAATGCTTTAACATTATATCCCATCTCACCAAGAGATGCAGCAGCCGACGCTCCGGCTAATCCTGTTCCAACAACAATAACGTCAATTTTTGGACGGTTATTAGGAGCAACCAATTTCATGTGATTTTTGTGGTTGGTCCACTTATCTGCAATTGGTCCTTCTGGAATTCTTGAGTTTAATTTTGACATAATCCTGTTTTTCCTATTGGTTCTACAAGTAAATAATGATCGGAATAATAGCGAATAAAAGCGGCACGATAATACTAAATGCCATTCCAATTTTCTTGATAATCGGGGTATATAATGGGTGATTCAATCCCAAGGACTGAAAAGCGGATGCGAAACCATGCCAAAGGTGATAACCAAGTACGATCATGGAAATCACATAAAATATCACCGCATATAAACCGCTTGGATTTTCTTTACTAAAGAACGTCATCACAACTGTATGCAAGTCTTTGTAACCTTCTCCCATTTTTACTCCTGAAGTAATATCATAGAATTCGTGTTTGTTTTTTACTTCCATCAATTTCTGTTCTTGACCAGAGCTTGGATCTTTTACCTTAAATTGTTGGTAGGTCCCATTGGTTTGTAAGTAGTAAGTTACTTCAATGGGTTTGGTAATCATTTCACCTGTTGCCGGATTTTGACCTACAGGATATTCAGCGGTTTTAACCAATGAGTGCATAGGTATTTCCTTTGTTACTTTTGCTTTCCACCAGAAATTAGCCATGTGTGTTGCAATGAAAACCAAAATCAAGGTTCCTAAAATAGCCATGTTTCTAGCAGCGGTTCCAGAATTTGCTTTTGGATTGTTGTAAGCATAATTAATTGGTCGCGCTTTCTTGTTTTGAATCGTCAAAAGAATCCCATCAACCGCGTGAATGATTAGGGCAATATATGTGGTGTAAGACAATACAGTAATAAAAATATTGTGACCCATGAAATAGGCATATTCATTAAAAGCACGTCTTCCCTCTTCTCCCGTTTTAAAAATTAGCTGTAGGTTTCCTAGTAGGTGTCCGATTAGGAATGTACACAAGAACAAACCCGTTAAAGCCATGAAGTACTTCTTGGCGATCGATGATTTAAATAATACAGAGTTACTCATAATTGTTAACCGTTAATTTGGTGCAAATTTACTTCTAACTAACAATAAAAATGGACAATTGTTTCTATTTAGAATGATTTTAGATAAGAAAGCGTTGAGCCGAGTTCACTTACTGTTAATTGAACTTCTGAGCCAATGATTACGGATCGATTATCGTTGAAGTGTCCGACTGGAAATTGAAAACAAATGGGAATTTTGGAAAAAGAAAAATGGTGACAGACAATTTCTTCAATTGAAAAACCAGTTGGGTTATCCGTATCTTCTAAATCAGTCATCCCACCAATAACTAATCCCTTAATTTTAGCTAATGCACCTGATTTTTTGAGTGCATAAAACATGCGGTCCAAGTGATAGAGTTGTTCCGCTAGATCTTCGATAAAAAGAATGGTGTTATCAAAAGAATAGCGGTCATCTGTTCCTAAAAGGCTATAAACAATGCTTAAATTACCACCTATCAATGTGCCCTGTCCAGTACCAAGTTTATTAGAATGGTAGACTGGTCCATTGATGACTGGCAAATCTCCTCTGAGGATTTCAAGCAAGGTATGCAATGCTTCCGGACTATTTTTCTCAAAATTTAGCGGCATGGACCCGTGAATGCTTTGAATACCTAGTTTCATCAAGCGATGGTGAAACACTGTAACATCACTAAACCCAATAAGCCAGCGAGGTTCACGCAACATATTGGCCCAATTAACTTGGTCGACAATCCGCACACAGCCATATCCACCACGTGCACACAAAATAGCCTTTACTTCTGGATGATCAATTCCAAATTGCAGGTCCGCTGCTCGCTGCTCATCTGTCCCAGAAAAATAGTGGAACGAACCTAAACAGTGCTGACTCAACAATACATTAAAACCTTGTTGTTCTAGGTATTCCTTAGTGAACATGACGGAACTCACATCCGTTGCTTTTGCTGGCGCAGTGATGTAAATGAGGTCCCCTTCGGATAGCTTAGATGGAATAATCATAATGAGTTAGAAAAGTATGCAGTTGCTATAGTAAGATCGGCTTTCGTGGTAATTTTAATATTTTCCTCGTTGCTTTCAACGAATGTTGGAGAAATCCCAAATTGTTCGACCACACTTGCATCATCTGTCATGCTAGGGTGAAAGGTGACGTGATATGCTTCCTTCAATGTTTTGGCATCAAAACATTGAGGAGTGTGAACCATTTTATAATCATCCCGATTTACAAATTGCGACTGACCGTTTTTTATCATGCGAAGCGAATCTTTCACCGCTAAAACCGGAACCACACTTTTAGATTCTTTTAAAGCATTCAAACACCGTCGAATGGTATCGTGACTCACGGAAGGACGAACACCGTCGTGAACAGCAATAAAATCACCTGAGCAGAAGGGTAAAGCTTGCTGAATGGAATCAAAACGCTCTTTTCCACCTACCACAATTTGATGTGGAATGCGGCATTGAAATGTGTCAAGTTGTGTTTGCCAATATGGGACCCAATCTGCTGGTAATGTTAAGATGAACTCAAGGTCTGGATCGAAGGAATAAAAGTTTTCAAGGGTATGAAGAAGTATTGGTTTTCCATGAATACAAAGAAATTGCTTTGGCATTTCGCCACCCATTCTTCTACCAATGCCTCCTGCAGTAATGATAACTGATCCCTTCATGTTCTCTCAAAATTACGCATTGCCATGGAATTAAAAGGAAAGTATTTTCAAAGATTGTGGCAAAAGGGATATTTCAAATTGTTGACCAGACAAGTATTCTCCATCTGCTTCCGCATGAAGCACGCCAGATGTACTTTTAAGCAAGAAGGTATTGCTTTCAATGTAATGTGCCTCTGGATGAATAATCCGCTTACCTCGTTTCACTTTAAGTACATTCTTCAGATAGTCGTAGAGTGATACCTTGGCTAAAATGGTTAAGTTTAATTGACCATCAGAAATGGAAGCTTTCGGATGAATGTGTAGCCCATTTCCAAAAATTGACCCATTACAGGCTGCAGCCAAGAGCAATTCACCTTCATGTTCGAAATGTGCCGCTTTAATGAGTACAGTAGGTCTTTTGTATCCAAAAAAAGTTTTTAAAATAGCTAAGCTATAAGAGAAACGCTGTCCAAAAGTTTTTCGAAAAGACGTTAAAGAAATAACTACAGCACCACCGAAGCCGATATCTGCAACATTCAAAAAATAACGTATTTCTCCTTCGGTTTCAATTCTTCCCACATCTGACAAGATTACAGTGGGGTGTTTCAATGCCTGCAAAAACCCGGTAAAATCGAATTTGGAGAAAAATGTACTTTGGTAAAAATCGTTTCCAGTTCCATAAGGAATAATTCCAATTATAGGTAATTCATGAGAGGCCGAAAGCATGACGCCATTGATGATTTCGTTTAGTGTTCCATCGCCTCCTATTGCAATGATTATATCGGCTTGACCAACATGATTTTTCGAGAGCTCAATCAATTCCTTTTCTTTTTTCGAAGCGATGAAAGAAATGTGATTCCCAAATTCTTTGGAGCATGTATCCAGAAAACGCTGAAGGTGAACGTTTATTTTTTTACTCCCATTCATTAAAAAAAGGATGTTCTGCATGTTTCAAAGATACGTGTTTCCCGATGTGTTCCAAGGGTAATGTGAGGCAAAAATGATGACCTTAAGTTTACAAAAACTTCAAATGCATATCTTTGCCGGATGATTATTGGGACAGACTATGAGAAAATGACCTGGAAGTGGGGAGAATGGATACTCATGGAACCCAATACATTATTAACCGATTGCATCATGGCAATCGTCTGTTTTTACCTTGCATTTCGATTGTGGAAGAACAGAGAACGAAATCCTTTCGTCAATTGGTTCAGGGCATTTTTCATTACGTTAGGCATTAGTTCGTTTACCGGAGGGATCGGACACGCATGCTTTGCCTATTATGGAACTGCTGGAAAAATTCCCGGATGGATAGCTGGGATTTTTGCGGTGCTTTTTATCGAACAGGCGATGATTTCATTTGTCCATAATAGGCAACTTTATAAAATATACAAAGGACTGTCGTACATCAAAGTAGTACTTGTAATCCTATTGGTTGCCTGGATTTACCTGAACAAGCCAGTCCAAGTAAAACCAGAACTTGCCTTTTTACCAATTGCGGTAAACACCATATTCGGAATGTTCTTGAGTGCAGGTATTTTGGGGATTGTTTTTTACCGAAAACACCAGGCTCCTTTTCATTTTTTTGCATTTGGTGTAATGGCGATGCTTCCTGCGGCTTTTGTTTTTTTATTGAAAATCAATGTTCACCCTTGGTTTGATAAAAACGACATTTCACATGTCTTGATTTCTATAGGGAATGTCTTCTTTTATGTGGGTATATTAAAAGTATCACCAGAATTAGCGATCAAATTTAATACTGAATCTGAAGTGTAGCAAATTTGGAAATCGTTTTTCCATCGATTGTTTCGCCGGTTAAATAATAAACATAAGTTCCTGCGAGACACAAATCACCATCGATTTTCTTTCCATCCCATGCTTCATTAGGATCGTTGCTTTTGAAAACAACTTGGTTGTTTTTGTTCAATATGACTAGGCTGTAATCCTTGAAAGAGAATGCGCTTAAATCAATGCTAAATACATCATTTTGGCCATCACCATTTGGTGTGAAAATGTTTGGTAATTGAATTTTTTGATCTTCTAATTGAGGCACTGTGGAATGTGCCGTTTCAGATAATGATGCATCATTCACTGCATTAGGGATGTTTTTAGCAGAAGTGGTGTTCGCTTGAGGGTTATTGGCAATCGCGTTCTTTTGGTCCGCTATTTCCTCAACATCACTGCCAGATGAGGCATCTGTAATACCTTGAACAATCAATGGTTGATCTTGTTCCACCGGAATACCGAACTGAAAATTGATGAGCAATGAATCCTGAAGATCATTGTTTTCAACGATTTCATGTTTGGCAGTTTCTGTTTCAGGTTTCGCTTCAATGAAAGGAGTGGCAAGATTCGTTAATGATTTCGTTGTTTTTTCGGAAGTTGGTTTCTTTGGCTCCGTTTTTTGGGTTGAATAAACCCACCACCCGCTAATTAATGCTGCTGCACTGAATCCGCCAATTAGGGTTTTCGCTAAGAAAGACAATCCACTACTACCTACGACAGAAGCATTGGAAAGCGAAGAAGACACGGAAGTCCATAGTTTCGGATTAACCGGAACCTCATGGCTACCAAGTTTATCTTGAAACAATTCTTTTATGAAATCTTTTTCTTCCATGTTATCTCTTTTCTATACGGTCTTTCAAGTATGCCCTTGCTCTTAAATATTGCGATTTCGAGGTGCTTTCACTAATTCCTAATTCTTGAGCGATTTCTTGATGCGAATATCCTTCAATTGCAAACATGTTAAATACTACACGATATCCATCGGGCATGGCATGAACAAGTTTCATCAAATCATCCGCCATCAGCTTTTCTGCAATAAATTCATGTTGTTCAATTCGGTAAGAGACTTCCTCTACTTGCATTTCTCCAAGTAATTTTTGGTCTCTTCTTAATTGATCCAAACACGTGTTCACTACGATGCGACGAATCCATCCTTCAAATACTCCTTCGAATTTGTATTCGGGTAGTTTAGAATACACTTTTATTAAGGCATCTTGCAGGACATCTTCTGCGCGCATTTTATCTTTTAAATAACGCAAACACACCGAAAACATTTTTGGGGCAAACATGTCAAACAACGCTTTTTGAGCCTTAGGATTCCCATCAATACACTGTTTTATTAATGTAATTTCATCCATGCTCACGTTGTTAGACTAAATTCGATCTGAAATAGTTGCATCAATTAAATTATTTCCTACGAAATAACGTATTTTCGTTTGCTTAAACAAATTAATATGAGAACCTCCCTTTTGGTATTTTTTATCCTCCTGTCCGGTATAAGTAGCGCAACTAACAGCCTGAAAACGGGAACATGGTTAGGACAACTATATATGAACGACCGCCTAAGCATTCCATTTCAATTAAAAGTGGATGGAAAGAAAATCATACTCGTCAATGGCACAGAAGAATTATTAATGACACAACGAATGAAACAGGACAGTGTTTTTTTACATTTTCCGATTCAAGATGCTGAGGTTGTTTTTCAGCTTTCTGAAAATAAAAATAATGCGCGTGGTTATTGGATAAATCACAATAAAAAAACACCAGTGAGCATTCCAATTACGCTTGAATGGAATGTAGATAAGCGCTTTCCGATGCTTTATCCAACGAAACCAATAGCTTTTATTTTTGATGGGACTTGGGAAGTCACGTTTCAACCAGGCACAAAAGAAGAGGAAAAGGCTGTAGGGATATTTAAAGAAGGGAAGGATACGGAAATTACAGGAACCTTTTTAACTGAAACAGGAGATTATCGCTATTTGGCTGGAAATAAATCTGGATTGAATTTTTCCATGTCCACCTTTAATGGTTCATGGGCGATGTTGTTTGAAGCGGAGTTAGTTAATGATACAATTAAGGGAAGGTTTTACAGCGGACAATCGTATGTTTCCGAATGGATTGCAGTGAAAAACCCGGAAGCAAAACTCCGAAATGAAGCGTCTTTGACCTATGTTGTGAACGACCAAAAAGTCAAAACAGCAAACATGACGAAGTTAAATGGAGCTTCTTTTTCCTTGAAACCATATGAAGGAAAAGTTGTTGTCCTTCAAATTATGGGAACGTGGTGTCCAAATTGTTTAGATGAGGTTCAGTTCATGAATCAATTGTACACACAATACCACTCTTATGGATTAGAAATCGTTGCTTTGGCATATGAAGTTGGTACGGAAGGGAAAGCAACGCGGAAAAAATTAAAATCCTTCAAGAAAAAAATAGGCATGGAATATGATTTGGTTTGGGCAGGAAAGTCTTCAAAAGACGTGGCTTCGGAACAATTTCCCATGTTAAATGGCATCATGAGTTTCCCAACTACCGTTATCATGGGAAAAGACGGAAAGGTGCTTCACGTGCACACTGGATACAGTGGACCGGCGACTGGACCGGCACACAAAGAATTGACGGATAAAATCCAATTGGAAATCGAGTTAGCTCTAAAGCTCTTGAAATAAATGATGTGACAAAAAAAAGGACTGTGAAAACAGTCCTTTTTAGTTATATGCAGTTTCTGGATTAATCTCTAATCAAGAATTGATATTTATCGATGTTTTTCAATGCTATACTTGTACCTCTTGCTACTGCACGTAGTGGATCTTCGGCAATGTGAACAGGAAGTTTAGTTTTCGCTGAAATACGTTTATCTAAGCCTCGTAGCATAGATCCTCCACCTGCTAAATAGATTCCTGTTTTATAGATGTCAGCAGATAATTCAGGCGGTGTTAATTCCAATGCACTTAGAATCGCTTCTTCAATTTTGGAAATAGTTTTGTCAAGTGCGTGTGCAACTTCAACATAGGAAACCATGATTTCTTTCGGAATACCGGTCATTAAATCGCGACCTCGAACAGCAAAATCTGCGGGTGGATTGTCTAATTCCGGTAAAGCGGCACCAACTTCAATTTTTATTTGTTCTGCTGTGCGCTCTCCAACAAGGATATTGTGCTGACGTCTCATGTATTCTTCAATATCACTCGTGAAATCATCTCCAGCGATGCGAATGGATTTGTCACATACAATTCCTCCTAGCGCAATGACTGCAATTTCAGATGTACCACCACCGATATCGATGATCATGTTTCCCATTGGTTCTTCAACGTCAATCCCGATTCCAATCGCGGCAGCCATCGGCTCGTGAATTAAATATACTTCTTTTGCTCCAGCATGCTCAGCGGAGTCACGAACGGCACGCTTTTCCACCTCAGTAATACCAGAAGGAATACAAATAACCATTCGAAGGGTTGGATTGAAAAGACTTTTCCCTGGATTGATCATTTTAATCATTCCACGAATCATCTGTTCAGCACTTTGGAAATCGGCAATCACACCATCTTTTAACGGACGAACTGTTTCGATTAACCTGTGCGTTTTACCGTGCATTTGTTGTGCCTTTCGTCCAATGGCAACTACTTTGCCTGTTTGAATGTCTTTAGCTACTATGGACGGCTCGTCAACAACTACCTTATCATTCCAAATGATGAGTGTGTTCGCTGTCCCTAAGTCAATCGCAATTTCTTGCGTTAAAAAACTAAAAAATGCCATGTTGAATCCAACTAGTGATTAAGTTGTTCCTTTTTCGAGAGTTTCGGTGAAAAGGTTACAATTTAGTGTAAATATATGTAAAGTTAATGTTTAAAGTGTCGAACTCCGGTAAATACCATCCGCATTCCATTTTTATTGCAATATTCGATGGACAAATCATCTTTTACTGATCCCCCGGGTTGAATAACAGCATCAATACCTTCCAAATGGGCGATTTCCACGCAATCTGGAAATGGGAAGAACGCATCGCTTGCCATTACAGCACCGTTCAATTCAAAGCCAAAGGTCTTTGCTTTGTGAATGGCTTGATTCAAAGCATCAACTCGTGAAGTTTGACCTGTACCGCTTGCCAGTAATTGACCATTTTTGGCAAGAATAATTGTGTTCGATTTGGTATGTTTAACGAGTTTGTTGGCGAATAATAAATCGGCAATTTCTTGATCGCTAGGGGCAATGGTTGTTTTAACAACTAAATCTTCTTTCGTTTCAGATCGATCATCTTTATCTTGAACCAACAGACCGTTCAAGATGGATCGAACCTGTTGTTGAGGTAATGCTGTTTCTTTTTGAACGAGAATAATGCGGTTTTTTTTACTTTTTA
>JBEEIV010000259.1:0-7045 GCA_041169645.1 Bacteroidota bacterium | reverse complement strand
ACGTTTGTTGAATGAACTGGACAACATTGGCATTAGTTCTTTGCCCATCGTTGGTTTGATGTCAACATTCATTGGTGGAGTTATTGCGCTCCAAACGGCTTCCAATATGTCCAATCCGCTTCTTCCAAAATACACGGTTGGATATATCACTCAATCAAGTACAATTTTAGAATTTTCTCCGACCATCATTTCATTGATTCTTGCAGGTAAAGTTGGCTCTAACGTAGCTTCTGAAATAGGTACCATGCGCGTGACAGAGCAAATTGATGCCCTGGAAATAATGGGTGTAAATTCTTTGAACCATTTGGTGCTACCCAAAATCACGGCAGCGATTTTATTCTTCCCAATTTTGATCATTTTCTCCATGGCTTTAAGTATGTTTGGTGGCTGGATGTCTTTAATGATATCTGATTTGACCACCACTGAAACATATGTATTAGGTCTTCGCGCTTTTTTTAATCCGTTTCACATTACCTACGCATTGACCAAAACGGTTGTATTTGGGTTTTTAATTGTTTCGATTTCTTCCTTTTATGGGTATTACGTAAAAGGAGGCTCCATCAATGTTGGACGTGCGTCTACCCAAGCGGTTGTCAGCAGTAGCATCGCTATTTTGATCGCCAACTTCATATTAACGCAATTACTATTGTTGTCATGATTGAGGTAAAGCAAGTTAATAAGTCTTTCTATGGACAACAAGTTCTCTTTGACATCAACCATGTGTTTGAAAAAGGAAAGGTTAATTTGATCATTGGTCAATCTGGTCAAGGAAAATCAGTGTTGGCTAAATGTATGGTCGGGCTCTACGAAGTCGATGAAGGTGAAATCCTATTCGATGGCCGCAATTTTACGGCAATGGAGCGACATGAACGAAGTAAAATTCGCGAAGAAATCGGCATGCTTTTTCAAGGTGTGGCGTTATTTGATTCCATGACGGTGGAAGAAAACATCATGTTTCCATTGACGATGTTTACACAGATGACAAAAGGCGAAATGCAAAAACGTGTCGACTTTTGTTTGGACCGTGTAAACCTTTCGGGTAGAAATAAATTGTATCCCGCAGAATGCAGTGGAGGAATGCAAAAAAGAATTGGAATTGCACGGGCAATTTCCATGAACCCAAAGTATTTGTTTTGCGATGAGCCTAATTCGGGCTTAGACCCTAAAACTTCCATAGTCATTGATGGACTCATCAAAGACATTACGGCTGAATTCAACATGACAACTGTTGTGATTACGCACGATATGAATAGCGTGATTGAAATAGGTCAAAACATATTGTTCATCTACCAAGGAAAAAAATGGTGGAGTGGAAATAAAGATTCAATCATAACCACGGACAATCCTGAAATCCTCAGTTTTGTATATGCTTCCGAATTCATGAAAGAAATCCGGACAGCCATGCAGGAAAAAAGAACATAATTTTCCCTCGAAACTTTCATTTTAAAAAATTAGCTTTATCTTTGCATCCCGTTACGATGATTTCGTAATTGGGCGTGGGTAAAAGAACCCAAAGTTGGAATACAATTGCGGATGTGGTGAAATTGGTAGACACGCCAGACTTAGGATCTGGTGCCGAGAGGTGTGCGGGTTCGAGTCCCTCCATCCGCACGAAAGGTCTCGTTGGTGTAACGAGGCCTTTTTTTTTAAGTAAATTGACAAAAAAAAGATAAAATGAACATTACTCGTCAAGAAGTAGATGCACAAAATGCCATCCTGAAAGTAACGATTCTTCCTGAAGATTATCAAGGAAAGGTAAAAGCTTCATTAGAGAAGTATCGTAAAACGGCAAAAATTCCTGGATTTAGACCAGGTCACATTCCGATGACGTTGATTCAAAAGCAGTTTGGTCGTTCCGTTCTGGCAGAGGAATTGAATAAATTGACAAACGACGCTTTGTACAAATACATATTAGATGAAAAATTAGACGTTCTTGGTAATCCAATTCCAAAAGCGGATGAAGGGATGACTGGAAGTTTTGAACAACCTGAGAATTTCGAATTTTCATTTGAAATCGGTTATAGTCCTTCCTTTGAATTGCCTATTAACGCGAAATCTAAATTTGACTATGCTACCGTTAAAATCGACAAAGACTTAATCAATAAACAAGTAGAGGACTTAAGACGTCGCTACGGAAAATTGGTTTCGTCTGAAGTAGTTGGTGAAAAAGACATGGTCATGGGTAAATTCGAAGAGAAAAATTCGGATGGAAGTCTAAAAGTTGATGGAATCAATCATTCGACAACCATCTCCATGGAGTTTCTTGAGAATAAAGCAGGAATGAAAGCCTTGAAAGGTAAAAAAGTGAATGACACCCTTGATTTAGATCCAAAAGTAGTGTCAAAAGATGACAAAGATTGCGCAGCTTTATTGGGAATCACAGAGGAACAACTTGTTGGATTGAATTCGGCGTTCCAGTTTACTATTTCTGATGTAAAACGCATGGAAATGGCTGACCTAAATGAGGAGTTGTATCAAAAATTATTTGCGGATGAGGTCAAAACAGAAGAGGAGTTGCATGCCCGCATTTCTGCTGATTTGACACGCATGTTTGCGGAAGATACAGACCGTATTTTCACGAGAAACGTCTACAACCATTTAGTGGAAGAAACAAAAATGACTTTCCCAGAGGCATTCTTGAAAAGATGGATTCAAATTTCATCTGAAAAGCCAGTTTCGGATGAGGAAATTGCAGCTGAGTTTGATGCATACTTAAAGTCATTAAAATGGCAATTGATTCAAACGCGCATTTTCAAGGATAACAACATCCAGTTAACCAACCAAGAAGTAATTGATTTCACGAAAAACTTGTTAGTTGGGAATTATGCACAATATGGCTTACCAGCTCCGGATGATCAAGAATTAACTGAAACAGCAGCTCGTTTGTTGCAAAACAAAGAACAAGCAAATGGTATTTACGACCGTTTAGCTGAACAAAAATTGACAGACTTCTTTAAGTCAGCTGTGAATTTGGTGAAGAAAGAGGTAAAATACGATGACTTTATCAAATTGGCGTCAGCGCAATAAACGAATACATTGAAAAGTAGCGAAAGGGGTGAAGCATTTCACCCCTTTTTTATTTCCAATCAAGTACTTCCAACGTTTTTTCCTCCGATGAATTTCCATATGCATGTTGAATGCTACGTGCAAGTTTTTCTATTCCGTTCATTTTTGCAGAGCGATTGGAACACAATGCAATGATTTCACGAGCCGGAGCACGATTCAGTTGACTGATTTTTCTGACTCCTTTTTTCTGTTCTTGTGAAAGAGGGAAATTACTTGGGATTAACGTATATCCCTGATGGCGGTCTACCATTTCAATGATTAAGGGTAAGTTACCTCCCTCATAGTTCCATTCATTTTCATCTACTCGCTTGCTCAATTGACAAAAGTGAATCATTTGAGTACGCAAGCAATTACCCTGATTGAGAAGCCAAGGATGCATTTCCTGTAGGTCTGAAAGTGTGATTGATTTGCTCGAAATACTCGGTGCGTAGATATAAATCTCTTCGGTATATAAGGGAATCGTTCTCAATCGAGGGTCAAAGTGTGGACCAGCTATGATACCAAGGTCCAATTCTTTTCGTTCCATCGCTTCTAGTACATCCACTGTTTTCATTTCGTGAATCGTTAATTTTAAATCTTCAAAAGATTTTCTCCATTCCCCGAAGAGTGCTGGAATCAAATAGCTAGCGACAGTTGGAATGATTCCGATTCGGATTTCTTCTTTTACATTTCCACGAAGTACCTCCGATAAGTGTTTTATTTTCTCGTTTTCACTGAGTAATTCGCGCAGGATGGGTAATAATTTTTCACCTGATGGTGTCAAACGAATGGGGTTCGAATCGCGATCAAAAACCAAATAACCTAATTGATCTTCTGCTTTTTTGATTTGCATGGATAGGGTAGGTTGTGTCACGAAACAGCGCTCACTTGCTCGCTGGAAATGTTGTTCTTCACTCAGAACAACAATATAGTGCATTTGCTGTATGGAAATCATATAAATAAAATCTATGTAAATATAAAACATATTGAATTAATAAATGTTTATTTGTTCCGTATCTTTGTCACAAGAAAACAAGAGATTAGTCGAGGAAGCAAACCTTTTCGCCTTAACTTTGTCTAATCATTAGTAACTAAATAATTTAATTTATATGTCAACATTTGTAGGAAAGAAATTTCCAGACGTAACTGTCAAAGCAATCGATGAAATGGGAGATGCATTTCAAATCAATGTACTTCAACAAGCGATCGATAACAAGAAAAAAGTGGTTTTATTCTGGTATCCAAAGGATTTTACGTTTGTATGTCCAACTGAAATTCATGCTTTTCAAGAAGCGGCTGCTGAATTCGCAAAAAGAAATACGATCGTTATCGGTGCTTCTTGTGATACTGCTGAAGTTCATTTTGCTTGGTTAAATACGGCAAAAGATAATGGTGGAATTGAAGGTGTTAAATTCCCTTTAATCGCAGATTCTACGCGTAGTTTAGCAATGGAACTTGGTATTTTGGATTACGATATGTTTGATGAAGAGTCCGTTGGAGATAATGTGCCATACCGCGCTACTTATTTGTTGGATGAGACTGGAATGGTTTTCCACGAGTCGATCAACCATTTTCCCGTTGGACGAAACGTTCATGAGTACATTCGTTTGATCGATGCCTTTACGCACGTGCAACAACACGGTGAAGTTTGTCCTGCAAACTGGGAAGAAGGAAAAGACGCAATGAACGCAACGCGAAATGGAGTAGCTGATTATTTAAGCAAACACTAAGCACATGTTTACTGAATTAACAGAAGATCATTTGGATCAACTTTTGGCCAGTAATGCCAAAGTGATGGTGCAATATGGCGCTTCATGGTGTGGGAATTGCAAAATCACCAAACCAAAATTCAAGCGTATGGCGGAGGAAAATGAAGGCATTGAGTTTTATTACGTTGATGCTGAAAAACTTCCAAATTCACGTCAATTTGCAAACGTGAGCAACCTGCCAACTTTTGCTGGATTCGTAAATGGATCCCTTGTCAAAGAAGCGCAAGGAAATAAAATAGAAACCATTCAAGAAGTATTACATGCGGTTACCAGTCATTAAGCACATTGTTGAATTCATCGAACAAAACGATGAAGACTACGTCATTGAAACCATGGAAACACTCGAAAATTTAATTGAGGCTCCGGGAATTAAAGACGAGGAATTAGATGTGATCGGAGAATTACTTTCGAATTATTCGGGTGCATTGGAAGTGCATAAAGATATACGTACCGGAACACCGAAGCGTGAAGCACTCAATGCATTCATGAAAAGGGTGACCGGATCAATTGACTAACTTCGTATAAACATTGAAGGAAAAGCCAGCGATTTTCGTTGGCTTTTTTCGTTTCTCATCGAACGAAAGACAACAATGCTTTGCTTTCGCAGATGTTCTTCTTATCTTTGCCTCATGTCAGATTTACTATCGAAATTAGAAGCGATTCACTACCGTTTTGTTGAAGTTGGAACCATGATTACCGATCCGGATATCATTTCCGACATGGAACGTTACGTGAAACTCAATAAAGAATACCGCGATTTAGAGGCTTTGGACTTGATGTACAAAGAATACAAAAACGTCGTAGGGAATTTAGCTAGTTCCAAAGCAATGCTCGAGGAGGAAACGGATCCTGAAATGCGTGAAATGGCAAAGATGGAGATCGATGAATTGGAAAATCGTCGTCCAATCATGGAGGAGGAAATCAAAATGATGTTAATCCCGAAGGATCCTGAGGATGATAAAAATGCCATAATCGAGCTTCGTGCAGGAACAGGTGGAGATGAAGCCTGTATTTTCGTGGAAGACGTATTTCGAATGTACACCATGTATTTCAAAGAAATGGGCTGGCAATATGAAGTCATAAACTCTTCCGAAGGAACCGTGAAAGGATACAAAGAAATTTCCATCGATGTTGCTGGTGCGGGAATATATGGAATGCTCAAATTTGAATCTGGCGTGCATCGCGTGCAACGTGTTCCTGAAACGGAATCTCAGGGACGTGTACATACTTCAGCCATCACAGTAGCGGTTTTACCCGAGGCAGAAGAAGTGGATTTCAATCTAGATATGAACGACGTGCGGAAAGATACCTTTCGTGCTTCTGGAGCTGGAGGACAGCACATCAACAAAACGGAATCAGCCATACGATTAACCCATATACCAACAGGCGTTGTGGTGGAATGTCAGGATGGAAGATCGCAACATAAAAACTTAGAAAAAGCCATTTCTGTGCTTCGCTCACGCTTGTATCAAGCTGAATTGGATCGGGTGCACAACGAACGTGCTGCGCAACGCAAAACACTTGTTTCGACAGGTGATCGTTCTGCAAAAATTAGAACATATAATTATCCTCAAGGAAGAATCACAGATCACCGCATCAATAAAACCATGTATAACCTAAGTTCATTTATGAACGGAGATGTACAAGAAATGATCGACGCACTTAAAATGGCGGAAAATGCGGAGAAACTGAAAGGAGAGACGATATGACAAAACAAGAATTATTACAACAAATTAAAAAGAAGGAATCCTTTCTGTGCGTTGGTTTAGATCCTGATTTGGATAAAATCCCGAGACACCTTTTAGCATGTGAAGATCCAATTTTTGAATTCAACAAAGCGATTATTGATGCTACACATGAACATGCTGTCGCATTCAAGCCGAATACAGCATTTTTTGAATGCCATGGATCAAAAGGATGGGACTCTTTAGAAAAAACCATCAACTACATTCCAAAGGAATGCATGATTATCGCCGATGCCAAACGCGGAGATATTGGAAATACGTCTACATATTATGCCAAAACATTTTTCGAAACCTTACAAGCAGATGCTGTAACCGTAGCTCCATATATGGGGTCAGATAGTGTGTTGCCATTTACCCAATTTGAAGGAAAATGGGTGGTTTTATTGGCATTGACTTCGAACGAAGGAGCCAAGGACTTTCAATTGCAAAAAGGTGAACATGGATTTTTATTTGAACAAGTTTTGCGTCAATCGATGAAATGGGCGA
>JBEEIV010000258.1:0-9310 GCA_041169645.1 Bacteroidota bacterium | reverse complement strand
TTAACAGGCTTGAAAAACATTGCCATGCACCAATCTCAAACCTTTGGAAATCCAAAACGTCACCCACAAGGACGGGTCATTACCATTTCCTACTTCGCTTTGATTCGTATAGATGACTTTGAGGTCAAAGCCTCTTCATGGGCGGAAGATGTACAGTGGATGTCTTTAGATGAAATCCCAACCTTGGCTTTTGATCACAACCATATATTGGCGAGCACCTACGATATGTTGAAATTAAAACTTCAGAACGAACCTATCTGCTTCGATTTGTTGCCAGAACGATTTACCCTGAATGAATTTCAACAATTATATGAGTTTGCCTTTAATCAAGCATTTGATAAAGCCAATTTTAGAAAGAAAATAAAGTACATTCCACTTATTGCTCATGATGAAAAACAACAAAATGTGAAACATCGTCCAGCAAAATTATTTTCGTTTAACAGGGAAGCATACCAGATTTCCCTTGAAAACAATAGTTATACCTTTAAAATGTAGGGTGTAAAAAATAATCCATACTTATTGTATTTTGTACAATTATTTATATATTTACCATGAAACTAGCGAACATTTCGAATAGTCAATGGTTAAATACTTAGTAAAGAGGCTTCGGCCTCTTTTTTTATGTAGGATGATGGGTGTGAAAAAAACTTATTGTTCTTTTTACCATAATGTTAAAATTTCTATATTTACGAAACTAACTTCGCTAAAATGATACAAAAACTATTCATTCAAATCCTTTTTATTGGTTTTGCGGGCTTTGCGTTTTCGCAAGAGCTTTTTGTAACCGGTATGGTAAAAAGTGATCAAGACTTGGGCTTACCTTTTGTTAAGGTTCAGGTAAAAGGACAATCAACAGGTGTGACAACTGACGGAACAGGTTTTTACCGAATAAAAGTTGCTGATTCTACCAAAACGGTACTCCTTTTTTCACTTATCGGTTATGAAAAACAAGAAGTACAACTCAACGGACGTTTAAGTTTAGATATTACACTGATTGAACTTGTGAATAACCAGCAAGAAGTCGTGGTTGGTTATGGAACTTCGAAAAGTAAGGAATTAACCGGTGCTACCACGAAAATTAATGGTGAAAATGTCGAAAAAATGAGCGTTGCTCGCGTGGATCAAGCACTTCAGGGTCAAGTTGCCGGTGTAAACATCGCAACAAATTCAGGATCACCTGGAGGATCTTCCAACATTCGCATTCGCGGTCTTTCCACTTTCGGCGATAATGATCCATTAATATTAGTGGATGGAGTCGTATATGATTCCGAAGGATTAAATGCTTTGAATCCATCTGACATTAAGTCAATTAACGTTTTAAAAGATGCAACAGCAGGTATCTATGGTGTTCGTGCTGCCAATGGGGTTATCATTGTTGAAACGAAAAAAGGAAACGTTAATAGTAAGCCTCAAATTGAATACAATGGATACTGGGGACAACAACAAACATCTAGAAAACTTGATTTATTGACCGCTCAAGAATATGCAGTTATCAAAAATGAAATGTTCGGATTGAGTGGACAACCACTGCCATTCAATAATACAAATCTTGGTATCGGAACACCATGGCAGGATTCCGTATTTCAGGTTGCTCCTATTCAAAGCCACAACCTCAGTATCAGTGGTGGGACCTTGAATACAAGGTACTCCATTGCACTTGGTTATTTCAATCAAGATGGTATTGTAGGTGGCTCAAAATCAAACTTTTCACGATACAATGCCCGCATGAATTTGAGCACAGACATGTCGCCGAAGCTCAAGTTGAATTCTGTTCTTCTTTATTCCAGTGACTCACGTAGTACCTTGCCAGAAAACGGGATCGGCTCTGTGCTTTACAACACCATCAATGCATTTCCAACAGTTCCTATTCGCAAGCCGAACGGACAATTCTCCTACATGGAAGAAGTAAGCGACATCATCAACCCAATTGCGCAAATGCAAAACCAATACAATTGGAATACAGCGAATAAACTAGTTGGAAAAGAAGAGTTTATCTATAATTTCAATGAGCATTTATCGTTTACAAATCGCATCAATTACAACGTTGCCTTTGTTGACGCCAAAGTCTATTCACCATTGGTATGGTACGGAGAAGGTAAATACGCAAATACCGCCATTAACGAACAGTTGGAATCTCCAACCGTCGAATTGGCCCCAGGGGTAGAAATAAATCGTGGTGCAGCCGTTTATGAGGAGCGTTCTACCTTTGTTGATTTGACGTACGAAAGTTTCTTTAATTACGAAAAAACCTTTGCTGAAAATCACAAGATCAAAGGAACAGCGGGGATTTCGATCTTTCAACGCAAAGGAAGTTCATTAAGCGGAACAGGTTTTGGTATTCCAAATAACTCAGTTGCTTATGCGGACATTTCTGCTAATACAGCACAAGGAGGTTATTTGAACAATGTTGGTTCTTGGGAATTCACCGAACGCTTAGTTTCTTCGTTTCTTCGCGCTGAGTATAGCTTTAAAGAAAAATATTTATTCTCTGGTATCCTTCGTCGCGATGGGTCAAGTAAATTTGGTGAAAATAGCCGCTATGGAATTTTTCCAACGGTTGCGGCAGGATGGTTATTGTCTGATGAATCATTCTTCAAAGTGAAATTTATCAATTATGCGAAATTACGCGTGAGTTATGGTGTTTCTGGAAATGACCAGATTCCAAATTTTGCTTACCGCGGCCTTTTAAATGGTGAAGGGGTGTATGTCTTTGATGATTTAATTACGCAAGGCGTGGCCATTGGACGTCCGTCAAATCCAGATTTAAAATGGGAAACAACGCGTCAGTTAAACATCGGTGCTGACTTCACTTTCTGGAAAAACCTTGATTTTACGACCAACTATTTTATCAAAAACACGTTTGATTTATTGTTCCAGCCTGATGTAACTGCTATTATTGGTTCATATGGCCCTGGAGGATATCCACCGGTAATTAATGCTGGAAATGTGTCAAACAAAGGACTAGAACTTGAATTTGCATACCATATCCGTAAAAAGAAGCATTTTTCTACAGATCTTAACTTTAACGTAACTACCATCACGAATAAAGTAACCAAAGTTCCTAATGGGGTGGATTACATTCCTGGTGCAGGATTTAGTGTTGGTGGAGATGTAGCAACACGTTTCCAAGAAGGATATGAAATTGGTTATTTCTTTGGTTATCAAACGGCTGGAATCTTCCAAACGCAAGCGGAAATAGATGCCGCAAGTGTTGTTCAGGAAGGAGCAAAACCAGGGGATATTATTTTCGTAGACCAAAATGGCGACGGGAAAATTAGTTTTTCAGACGATAGCGATAAAACCTATCTAGGTTCTGCCATTCCTGATTTTACATTTGGATTCAATTTCAATGTACGCTACAAGGCTTTCGATCTTTCAGGAATGCTCTATTCAGCAATCGGTCAAGAAATCATACGTAACTATGAGCGCCAACAGCCTTATGCAAATCAATTGGGATATATGGTTGATCGTTGGACAGGACCAGGATCAACAAACGAAAACCCTCGGGTTACCACAGAAGCAACACGAAACAACTTGTTTTCTTCTTATTATGTAGAAGATGGTTCCTTTGCACGTTTGAAAAACATTCAAGTTGGATATAGCTTCCCTGCATTAAAATTGAAAAAAATCAAAGTAGATTCTTTCCGAATTTACGTTTCTGCTAACAACTTGATTACATTAACACGATACCAAGGATTCGACCCAGACCTAGGTTCATCCAGTGCACTTTCAGCTGGAGTAGACTACGGATTTTATCCGCAAGCGAAAACGTTTATGGGTGGTATTCAATTAAAATTTTAAGCCATGAAATTGTTTCAAAAATCTTTAATGATCACAGGACTATTCGTTCTGTCTGTCTCTCAAACTGCTTGTGATAAATTTCTGACGGTGGACCCTCCTTACACGCAAGATGTGGAGAATTTCTTCCAAACACCTGAGGATTACGATCGAGCGTTAACAGGTGCTTATGACATGTTACAAGGTTCCTTTCTTACACTTTGGCTTGGCGAAATTGCATCGGATAATGCCATTGCAGGAGGAGAAAGTGTGAATGATTCACCAGGACTTCACCAAATCGATGGAATGGTTCATGGCGGAGTAAATAACGAACTGCGTAATGTCCTTCGCTGGAATTACACGGGAATTACTCGTGCCAACTATATTCTGGAAAACAAAGACAACATTGATTTTCCAGGAAAGGCGCATATCATTGCTGAAGCTAAGTTCTTACGCGCTTATTATTACTTCGAATTAGTAAAATACTTTGGAGATGTTCCTTTAATCATCGACCGCCGAATTGGCATTGAAGAAGCATTACAAATTCCGCGTTCATCGAAAACGGAGGTATATGCACAAATCGAACAAGACCTACAAGACGCTGCTGCGGTGCTAAATCCAATTGCAAGTCAAAAAGGACGAGCAACGAAAGGTGCAGCCCAGTCGTTTTTAGGAAAAGTATACCTCTATCAAAATAAATATGCCGAAGCTGCCGCTATTTTTGATGAAGTTATTGCTTCCGGAAGCTATAGCCTGATTCCTAACTATAATCAGCTATTTTCTGTTGAAAATGAAAACAATTCTGAAACAATTTTCGATGTGCAATACACGGGATTAGAAGGAGGAAGCTACGGATGTTTAATCTGTTTGGAAGGAAATGCAGCCGTAGGATTCCAAGGAATCAGACAATACAATGGTCCTGTTTACGGCGATGGAAATAGCTACAACCTACCAACACAAGAATTGTATGATGCATTTAGCTCCATCGATCCACGCAGAAACGCAACCATTCTTGACATTGATGCTTTCATCGCTAGTCAACCAAACCCAGCATCCATTACTTATGCAATTGGTGCAGGTGGACACACAGGATATTACAACAACAAATACATCAAACGTCAAGGCGAAATCGGCTTGCCTGATAATGACTTAACGAGCCCTGTGAATTACCGGGTGATGCGTTATGCAGACGTCTTGTTAATGGCAGCTGAAGCTCACTATCAACTTGGTCATACATCTACCGCTCAACAACTCGTGAATCAAATTAGAGGTCGTGCAGGTGTTCCAGGAATCAACGTTAATTCCATTGATGTGATCTATAAAGAACGTCGCTATGAGCTTTCAGGAGAGGGACTACGATTCTTCGATTTAGTTCGCACGGGTCAAGCAGCAACTTACATTAACGGTTTCGTTGTTGGTAAACATGAATTATTCCCTATTCCACAGGTAGAAATAGATTTAGCTGGGGGAAATTGGTCTCAAAATCCAGGATATTAAACTAAGAAGATATGAAAATGAAACTCATTTTTTCAGCGTGCATCATGATGTTGCTCGTTGCATGTAAAAAAGACAACCCGCAATTAGGAGATGCACCAACTCTTTCCGATGCAACTTTTACCTATGCGCCTTCCGCAGCGAATGCCAATATCATTGAGTTTACTGCAAATAATCCAAACATTCAGTGTATGTGGGATTTTGGAAATGGAACAACAGCAAAAGGTGCTTCCGTATCTTCTCCGTATCCCTATGCAGGTACGTACACGGTAAAATTGACGGTGTTTTCCTCTGGAGGTAGTAAAAGTACTACGCAAGAAATCACGATTGCACAGGACAATTTAGGGCTACTGAACAATCCGATTTTCATCATGTTAACCGGTGGTGTAAATGGCCCTGGATTTAAAAATTGGGTGATCGATTCCACGGCCGATGGACATATGGGCGTTGGCCCAGATCCAATCAGTGCGCTAGGAAACATTCCTGAATGGTGGTCAGCTGGACCTCTGGATAAGTCAGGGGCTGGACTTTACAACGATAAATACGTGTTTCATTTAAATGGATTTAAATTTGACATGATCTGTAATGGAGATGTATATGTTCACAATTCATTGGCCGCAAACTTCCCTGGGTCCTTTCAAAACCTAGGAGATTTCACGGCACCTTATTCCGATCAAATGAATGAATCATGGACTTTAGTCGAAGGAGCAGATACAACTATTACCATTTCCAATAGTGCTTTCCTTGGTTTTTATACCGGCGTTCATACGTATAAAATTCTGGATATCACCGATTCTACCCTATCTTTACAATACAAACACCACGCAGGTGGACTAAGTTGGTACTTGCGCCTTAAAGCAGAATAAAAACTTACCATATGAGCCTTCATCACCTTCTTATTTTTGTTTTTGCTGGCATGGCCGGTTGTGATAAAAACAAACCGCCTCAAGTAGAACTACCAACAAATTTGAATACTCAAATTACTGTTACGGCAGGATTGGTTGATGTTCTGGCTACTGCGACCAATGCGAACTTCTACACTGTTACGTTTTATCACAACAATGACTCTACCGTTGTGGAAACAGTGGACGGACACGCAAGTCATACTTACACGGCATCTGGAACATATACGGTGAAAACTTGCGCTCATACAACCTATGCTGATTTTATCTGTAAAGTTGATCAAGTCACAGTCACTGTGGGAAGTTCTTCCTCAGGCGCCCCAACTACGGGGTATTCAACGCCTTTGTCTTATGCAAATTATTCACTTGTTTGGAACGATGAATTCAATGGAACGACACTTTCTTCTGACTGGACATTCGATATCGGTACCGGAAACGGAGGTTGGGGCAACAATGAATTGCAATATTACACGAATCAAAATTACGTAGTTGGAGGAGGGGTATTAGCGATTACAGCCAAAAATCAACCATTTAATTCCTCCCTATACACATCTACTCGAATGAAAACGCAAGGCATAAAATCTTGGAAGTATGGAAGAATAGACATTCGTGCGGCTTTGCCTTATGGCCAAGGGATTTGGCCCGCATTGTGGATGTTGGGAGACAATATTTCCACCGTTGGTTGGCCTTCTTGTGGTGAAATAGACATCATGGAACTCATTGGTGGCGGAGGTGCGAATGATCGAACAGTTCATGGAACAGCGCATTGGGATGATAATGGTAGCCATGCGCAATATGGTGGGAGTTCAGTTTTACCATCCGGGAAGTTTGCTGATGAATTTCACGTATTTTCCATTATCTGGAATCAAAGCAGCATTACTTGGTTAAGAGACGATGTTCCTTACAAAACCCTGAACACAACACCTGCTGGACTTAGCGAATTTCAAGAAAAGTTCTTTTTAATTTTTAATGTTGCTGTTGGAGGTAATTGGCCGGGAAACCCAGATGCCACGACAGTTTTCCCTCAAACAATGTATGTAGACTATGTTCGTGTTTTTCAATAAACTAACGGACATTTATTCAATACCATCATGAAAAAATTATCTTACTACTTAGGTGGGGCTCTTTTGTTATTGTTTTCATGCAAAAGTGTTCAACACGTTGCAAGCACTCAAAATGCGGCAGAAGAACAAGAAATAAATGCCATCATCGCCAACATGTCCATTGAAGAAAAGGTAGGTCAAACCTGTCAAATCACCTTGGATGTCATTACCAAAACAAACGATCAAGGCGCAGCAGTAAATCCTGCAAGCATTGATGTTGAAAAATTGAACGAGGCCCTACTCAAATACCATGTGGGTTCCGTTTTGAATGTTGGCGCGCATACATTAACGTTAAGCGAGTGGAAAGGAATCATCCAATCCATACAACAACCATTTAAAGATGGGAAAACAAAAACACCAATCATATATGGCATTGACGCTATCCACGGTATTAATTATACGGTAGGCGGAACTTTATTTCCGCAAGAAATTGGTTTAGCTGCGACCTGGAACAAAGAATTAGCCAAAACCTTTGGTGAAATTACCGCTTATGAGACGCGTGCCTCGGGAATTCCATGGAATTTTTCACCGGTTTTAGACCTAGGAAGACAGCCTCTTTGGTCAAGAACATTTGAAACATTGGGTGAAGACCCCTACTTAGTTTCTGAAATGGGTGCTGCCATTATAGACGGATATCAAGGAGGAAACAAGATTGATGACAAACACGTTGCTGCCTGTATGAAACATTTCGTTGGATACAGTGGAACAAACAGCGGAAGAGACCGCACTCCAGCATGGATTCCGGAAAAATACATGAAAGAACTTTATTTGCCGTCCTTTAAAAAGGCAGTTGAACATGGTGCACTTACCGTTATGATCAATAGTGGCGCTGTAAACGGTATTCCCGGACACATTAACCATCAGTTGATAACAGAAACCTTGAAAAATGAATGGGGTTTTGAAGGATTTGCTGTGTCAGATTGGGAAGATTTTATCATGTTACATACTGTTCATCGGACTGCTCCAACGTTAGCAGAAGCATATGTTCAAGCATTTAACGCTGGTGTGGACATGAGTATGGTTCCATTAAGTCCGCAATACAAAGAATACTGTGAGTTGATGGTTGCAAGCGTAAAAAACGGTGCTATTTCAATGGATCGCTTAGATGACGCTGTTCGCAGAATTATTCGTGTCAAAAAACGTCTCGGTTTGTTCGAACAACCCATACCTAACTTTGAAAATTACCCTAATTTTGGGTCAAAAGCATTTCAAAATGCCTCTTTAAATGCTGCGCTCGAATCAATCACCTTATTAAAAAATGAAGGGAACACCTTACCTCTTTCCAACAAACAAAAAGTACTTATAGCCGGACCAACTTCCGATAACCTCATCTTTTTAAATGGAGCATGGACACATACTTGGCAAGGAGTTGACACAGCCTACAATACCAAAGGTTGTTTAACAATTCGACAAGCTTTTGAGCAAAAAATTGGTAAAGAAAACTGCTTGTATGCTAAAGGAGCGGAACTATACAGCGAAGCTGACTTTGAAAAAACACGATTTGTCGATTTAGCAGACTACAAGCAAAAATTGACCCAAGCAGATGTGGTGGTATTGTGTCTTGGAGAATTACCTTCCACCGAAAAACCAGGGGATATCGTATCACTTCAATTGGCAGAAGAACAACGCGAATTGGCTAAATTAGCGTATGAACAAAAGAAAAAAGTGATTATCGTTTTATTGGAAGCTAGGCCTAGAATCATTCATGACATTGTTGCGCCAGCATCCGCTATCATACAAGGATATTTACCCGGAGATTACGGCGCAAGCGCGCTTGTTCAATTAATCTACGGAGAAAAAAACTTTAGCGGAAAACTTCCTTATACCTACCCTAAATTTGACGGGGTTATTGAGTTTTACGATCATCCACGCAGTGTTGATCGCTCTAAATCTGGAGATTTCTCCGCGTATAATCCAGAGTGGGATTTTGGTTTTGGACTTTCCTATTCTCAATTTCAATACGAAAGTTTAACACTTTCCACCGATGAACTGCACGGAAACGATAGCATTCAAGTGACCGTTCGAATTCGTAAC
>JBEEIV010000257.1:0-4249 GCA_041169645.1 Bacteroidota bacterium | reverse complement strand
TTGAGACAAGCGTACGAACAGGCATACAAAGTCATTATGCCAATCTTAAGTGATGAGCGAAATGCACAAATCTCCATGAATGTCCTAACGATTGAATTATTAAATGAATTCGTCAATAAAGATGCATTGTTTGGTACCTATAAAGGAAGTATGTTCGGCACCTTTAATGGGGTTAAAAAGATCAAGACTAAAAAAATCGAATTTTATTACGACGAGGAAACGTTTGAATACGGTGAAAGAGAGGCTGAAGCAGAGGAGGATATGCCCATCTTTACAGTTGGATTTTCCATTGACAGATCAGATATTCCAGAAATGGTCATGAATCACATGAGTCGTTTAACATCTAAATTTAAAAATTATGGCACCTATTGGAAATTCGAAAATGCCATTTTGGATGCTGCTCCTTTGTATTTTATCAACCGAAATGGTTTGTTCATATTAACAAATGATGAGGATTTAGCGATTAATCATGTAAATGGTTATGGCTCTGAGGCATTATCGAGTCATGCACGTAAAGCTGCAAAGAAAAGTGGTTTTATGTATGGATATGTTGATATTGCAGAGACCTTGAATCGCTTTCCATTGGGTGTGTTAAATCCAAGACAAGAAGAATTGGTTCAATCCTTGAAAGGAAAATCTGGTCAAATTGAATTGACTTCTAGCAAAACGACAAGTGAACAAACAAAATTTAATTTGCATTATACATTTACCGGTGAAGAGACAACAGGTAAACACTTACTAGATTTGATCAATTCACTTTATGTTGTGACAACCTTCAATCCGTAAGCTAGTGTTTCGAAAAATCAGTACTTTTCTACTTCTTGCTGGGGCACTTGGTTTGGTGCTGTTTTTAAAAAACATCTTGTTTGAAAAACCAACCCCGCCGCGCATAATTGACCGACTTCCAACAGCAGATTTTATTGCCACCGCAAATATCCTAGATTTGGCTAAGGAAACGAACGGCATGTTACAGTACAATAAAATTGCCGTACGTGATTTTACTACATATGAATTTCTTCTTGGCCAAGGAAAAATGTATGGCCTCGATTTAAAACAAAATGTTTACCTATTCGGTAATGAAAATGGCAATTGGGGCGCCATGGCAAAGTTAACAGACAGCTCTAAAATCAAGGGAGGCATTGAGCGATTAAAGAAATTTGTTAAAATTTCGGACTCAACGTTTAACGATCAAAAGTTCTTTTACAATTTAGAAGATAAGTCATATCTTCACTACGGTGTGGATTACATCTTATTCTACAAAGGAAATGATTTTAAGTCTGTTTTGGAGCACGTCATCAATGCCCAACACATGGGGATTCATCGAGACTGGAAGCGATTTTTGGCTCAGAAACAATTCAAGAATGAACACTTGGTGATTTATTCGAATTGGCCTAAATTGAAAGCATTAGGAATAGAAACGGCCATGTTTGCACACGATAGCGACTCATCTAGCTTTAAATTGAAGAGTTACTTAAAAAAGACAAAGCCACTTTACTTCAAGGAAAAACAGGATGCACTGAGTTATGAATCCTCTGAAGGAACACAGCGCATGATAGATGTGCATTTGGATGTGGAGGAATTCAGAAAAAACAAGGAGGATTCCATGTACGTGCAATTGATGAAATTAGGTAAGCGCTTTAGTTTTCCGATAGCGGAATTTATCAAGGCTTGGACGGGTGATTTATGTTTTGTTGAAGGTGGTTTACAAAAAGTCAAAGAACAATACATTGAAACGGTGCTAGATGAAGATTTTAACGAAACGGAGGTTCGAAGGGAAAAAGAGGTTTTGGTACCAACGTACTCAGCTTTGATTTCCATGAATGAATACGGCCAATTATTCTTAAATAAACTTATGGCTAAAGGATTCCTACGGCAGGATGGAAATGGATTCCGATTTCTATTCTCGCCCTTGTTGAATATGTCAAAAGTGGGATCAGTCTACCAATTTTATTCGGCATCAACTGCTCCAAAATTAGTACCTAGTTTCAACAATCACGTGACTTGGACCGACAAGGGGACAAAGTATTTCTTCAGCATCGATTCGGTAACGCAGCATGAAATATTTGGGAGCTTGCATATTCCAGTCATGCGTCTTTTCAGACGAAATAAACTGATTTAATATTCGTTAGGATGTGCGAATTGGAATTCGTCTGCATGTGTTTTGATGTAATCTAACACTTCTGAGATTTCATCAAAATCAAAACTTGAAACAAGTTTCGTTCGGTATTCTTTGAAATGAGAAATACCTTTAAAATAATTCGTGTAGTGTCTTTTCATTTCGTTAATCCCCAACTGCATTCCTTTCCACTGAATACTCATTTCGAGGTGATCTCGACATGCTTGAACACGGTCCTCAATACTCGGTCCAGCTAAATGGGTACCCGTTGCCATGAAATGCTTGATTTCATTAAACACCCAAGGATAACCGATGCTTGCACGTCCAATCATAATCCCATCTACACCGTAGCGATTTTTATATTCAAGGGCTTTTTCAGGTGTGTCGATATCTCCATTTCCAAATACGGGAATGCGCATTCGAGGGTTGTTTCGAACTTCACCAATTAGCGTCCAGTCAGCTTCACCTTTGTACATTTGTTTTCGTGTACGTCCATGGATGGAAATCGCTTCTATGCCAATATCTTGTAAGCGCTCTGCTGTTTCGACAACAAATTTTGTGTCATCATCCCATCCTAATCTGGTTTTCACGGTAACTGGAAGTTTGGTTGCCTTCACGATGGCTTCGGTCATCCGAACCATTTTGGGAATATCTTGTAAAATACCCGCTCCCGCGCCTTTACAGGCAACTTTCTTCACCGGACAACCATAATTGATGTCAATCAGGTCCGGATTGACCTTTTCAATGATTTCAGCTGATTGGATCATGCTTTCGATATCCGAACCAAAAATCTGTATTCCAATTGGACGCTCATATTCAAAAATATCTAACTTTTGAACGCTTTTTGCCGCATCTCGAATTAATCCTTCCGAAGAAATAAACTCTGTATACATTAAATCTGCCCCATGTTTTTTACATAATGCACGGAAAGGTGGATCACTCACGTCCTCCATAGGAGCGAGTAAAAGTGGAAAGTCACCTAATTCAATATCACGGATTTTTACCATTATTTCTGAAAGAAAGTTGGTCGTTCTGTTTCAAGAACTTTTAAATAATTTTTTAGCTGTTGTTCGTTGGACGATTTTAGTATCATCAACATGTGATCTGATTCCACAACAATGTAATCATGTAAACCGTCCAATAACACCAACTTATCTTTTGGAACATTTACCAGGCAATTACTTGAATCAAAGGCGAAAACATGATCTCCAACAATCGAATTTTCCGAGGAATCCTTTGGTAAATGTTCTGTTAAACTGCCCCAGGTACCAAGATCACTCCAGTCAAAATCAGCCAATACAACAGATACGTTTTTCGCATGTTCCATCACTGCAAAGTCAATTGAGATGTCTTCACATTGGTCAAAAGCTTGGTATAAAAAATCCGCTTCTTTTGTGGTTCCATACGCTGAGTCATCAGATGTGAAAATTTCGTGTAACATGGGTTGAAATTTATGCAATGCATCTAAAATAACATCTGCACGCCAAACAAAGATTCCAGCATTCCAATAAAAATTGTGGGCTGCTAAGAATTTTTTGGCCGTTTCCAAATTAGGTTTCTCGCGGAATTGAATGACTTCGGTGGCTTGTCCTTTCTGTACGCCACTTTGTAGGTCAAATTCGATGTATCCGTAACCTGTATCGGGACGATTTGGTTCAATTCCCAAAGTAACTAAGTGCTTTTGGTCATTCGCTACACCAATTGCTGTTGAAATGATTTCTTGAAAACGTTGCTCGTTCACAATCAAATGATCTGATGGAGAAATGATGAGAGTAGCATTCGGGTTATTTGCGTATATTTTTGCAGCGGCATACGCAATGCAAGGAGCAGTATTTTTACGCATCGGCTCACATAAAATCTGCTCAAAACTCAATTCCGGTAATTGTTCCTTCACTAGTTCGCGATAGGACGTATTGGTTAAAATGTATATGTGCTCCGTAGGTACAGATTTTTGCATGCGCTCGAATGTTAAACGCAATAAAGACTTACCTATGCCTAAAACATCTAAGAATTGTTTCGGTTTTTGAGGAGTTGACATCGGCCAAAAACGACTTCCAACGCCTCCCGCCATGATTAATCCATAGTTATTTGTGCTCATACTTTTCGATGATTTCAATTGTTGCTAAAGCGTGA
>JBEEIV010000256.1:0-4240 GCA_041169645.1 Bacteroidota bacterium | reverse complement strand
AGATGGATTTTATGCTACGAATATCAGCATCATGGATCATTTTGATTTGATCGATGATCCGGTGTACACCAATGCTGATTTTATTGCCTTTGTGAATAAAAAGGATTTTAAGGATGCCAATGCACAATATAATTTCATTTCAAAAGAAGCATTGAAGAAAGTAACGGATAGCCTGAAAAAAATCCCGAACAAAGCGTATATCATGAATAAGCAGCCTTTAAATCCAGGTTTTCAAGTAGATAATATTCTTGGTTTGTTTGTCAAAGAGGATGTATTGAGCGAATATCAAATGAAACCTATTCCAGCTAAAATATTTTCCGGATTTTCTCTTGAGAAATACGCTTCGCTTGTTTATAATTCCACCGTGGGTATCATGTTAATGCGATTCATCGCCTTCGCTTATCTATATCATTATTTGAACTGGTTCAGTAAGACAGAGGTGATCCGTTGGCACCAAGTTCCAAAATTGCGTTTTGCAGCGGTTATTTTACTTTGGATTGTAGCAAGTGTATTCTACACGTATGATTATTCCCTTGGTTTGAGCCTATTGTTCTTTTTGAGTTTTTCACATGTATTACTCGAATTTCCATTGAACATCATTTCCATTGTCGGAATTGGAAAGGAATCCTTGTCGATAATGAAAAACGGATTCAAAGCGCCTACCAGCTAAACAGATACATATGAAACATTTTTTCATTCTTTTTGTCCTGATTGGATATACTTCCTTTGGACAAGGTTCTTCAGACTTCATCATCAATACAGGAAAGAATCAGTTGGTAAGTCCGTTGGCGGATGGTCGCTATACTTTGTCAGATGAAGGAGCTTCTTATTTTGCGCAATTGTCACTGTATTGTGCTTCCAAATCGAGTCCACATTATTATTTCCGTGCCTTGCGTAAAAAAGGAGATACGGATGGACCAAGAGATGTTTGGCCTTCTTTTTACGGTTGTTACGATTGGCATAGCTCGGTGCACAATCATTGGTGTATGATTAAATTGTTGAAAACACACCCGAATATCCCGGAAGCAGCTGAATTACGCCAACGATTAAGCGAGAGTTTTACCGCAGAAAATATCCTTGAGGAGTTGGAATATGTGCGAACGCATGAGAATGGCTTGTTCGAATTTCCATATGGACAATCATGGGCACTGAAAGTTGCAGATGAATTACATTCATGGAATGATCCGATGGCAAAACAATGGTTGAAAAACTTGATGCCGTTAACGAATTACATTGCACAGGTACATATGTTAGTATGGAAAGAAGTAGATCATGTAAAATTATCTGGAAGTCATGATAGTCCGGCAATGGGATTGTCGTTTGCGTATGATTATGCAGTTGCTTTTGGCGATAAGAAGTTGCAAAAAGTTGTTTCGGAAGCTGCCATGAAATATTACGGCAAATTAGAAAACGTGGCCATCACCGAAGAACCGTATGAATACGATTTTATGTCCGCAAGTTTGTTAGTAGCTGATTTGATGAGAAAGGTGATGAAACCCGATAAATACGTGAAGTGGTGTAAGGGCTTTTGTCCAGAGTTATTTCAAGCAAACAATGTGAAAATTCCCCTTCAAATCAAACGATCCGATAAACATGATGGGTACGAGTCGCATTGGGATGGATATCATTTAAATCGCATCTGGTGTCTCAATGGCATGTTGAAATCCATTCCAGAAGGAACACTAAATGAAGCAACGAAAAAAGAATGGGTTCGTGCGATGAATGACATGTGGGATTATGCACAAGAAAGCATTGGAAAAGGAAATTATGACATCGATCATTGGCTGTCATCCTTTTCAGTTTTTGCGTTAATTGGTTACGATTAAGGCAATTTTATCCAGAACCCAATTCAATTGTTCTTCTTTGGACATGTGCGAATTATCGAGCACTAGTGCGTCGGATACTTGAATTAAAGGACTCTCTGATCGGGTAGAATCTAAATGATCACGCTCTGCCAGGTTTTTACGAACCTCCTCTGCATTCATCGGAATGTTTTTCGCTTTCATTTCAGCCAATCTGCGTTGCACACGAATTTCTGGGTCGGCGGTTACGAATAACTTCAATTCGGCGTTTGGAAATACGACTGAACCGATGTCTCGTCCGTCCATCACAATGCCACCTTTTAAGCCCATCTTTTGCTGCGCTTCCACTAATTTTTCACGAATTGGTTTAAACGCCGCCACAATGGAAACAATTTCAGCCACCTTGGGCTCTCGGATTTCTGCCGATACGTCTTTTCCATTTAAAAAAATACGGGAATCTTGTTCTGTCGTTTCGAAATGGATGTCAATCTGGTCGATTTTTCCGTTTAATGCATCGATGTCTAATGCGCCGTTTTGAATCAAGTCATGATTCAAGCAGTACAAGGCGGCAGCACGATACATTGCTCCTGAATCAATGAAAATGTACCCTAGGCGTTTTGCTAAGTCCTTTGCAAGGGTGCTTTTTCCACAAGCAGAAAAACCGTCAATGGCAATCGTGATTCGATGTTGATTCATGTTTCAAAAATAATTCTTTTGATTGATTCCTTCATTTTTCTTGTTGAATACTTTTACCATAAAAAAAAGCCTCCCGAGGGAGGCTTTCTGTTAGTAATAAATAGCGCGTCGCACTTTCGATATGTATTTGGCTAAGCGAATCACTTGTTTGGTGTATCCGAATTCATTGTCATACCAAGCATATAAAACGACATTTTTTCCGTCAACAGATGCGATTGTTGCATTCGAGTCGAAAACAGAACAGCACGTGTTGCCAATAATGTCACTTGAAACCAATTCAGGATCAAAGGAATAGTGAATTTGATTGACTAATTCGCCATTCAATGCCGCGTCTTTAATCGCTGCATTTACATCCTCCACCGTTGTTCCTTTACCAAGTTCCAAACTTAATATTGCCAAGGATCCATTTGGAGTTGGTACACGAACAGCATTTGCTGTTAATTTGTCCTTTAAGGTCGGAATCACCTTCGTTACGGCACTTCCGGCACCTGTCGAAGTAATAACCATATTGATGGCTGCTGAACGACCGCGTCGCACTTTTTTGTGCATGTTATCCAATAAATTTTGATCATTGGTATAGGCATGAACCGTTTCGATGTGTCCTTTCACTACCCCAAACGTATCGTTCACCACTTTTAGGATAGGGGAGATTGCGTTTGTTGTACACGATGCAGCAGAGAAAATGTTTTCATTTTCAATGTCCAATGTTCCTTGGTTTATTCCGTAAACAATATTTGGAACTTCTTTCCCTGGAGCAGTTAACAACACTTTGGAAACACCTTTCGCTTGTAAATGGCGTGATAATGCTTCTCTGTTTGTGAAAACGCCTGTATTGTCAATGATCAATGCATTTTGAATGCCAAATTGCGTGTAATCGATGTCCTCTGGGTTAGCGGCGTCAATCATGTGCACGATTTGTCCATTGATCACTAAGCTTTTATTGGCTAAATCCTCAATTACAGTTCCTTTAAATGCTCCGTGAACGGAATCATTTCGGAGCAAAGAAGCGCGTTTAATAATGTCAGCGTCACTAGAACCACGTGTAACAATCGCTCTTAAACGCAATTGTTGTCCTTTTCCAGCTTGTTTAATTAACTCTCTTGCAGCGAGTCGGCCAATTCGACCAAAGCCATATAGCACGACATCGCGAGGCTCAATTGCTTGTTGCGCGGGAAGTTGTCCGAGTTTTTTTGTTAGGAAATCTGCTTTTGACGTGTAATTCGCATGTTCCGCTAACCACTCGCTTGCCAATTTCCCAATGTCTAATTTGGATGCGGCAACATCCAAGGTCATTAAGGTTTCTGCTAATTCTGATGTGGTAAATACATCGATGGGTTTATTGACAACCTTCTTTGCATATTCATGCAAATTCAGTATTTCAGAAATGGTCACATCCGTCAAATGATTGCGGAATAGCACCAGTTCAATTCCTTTGTCGTACAATAATTCTCCGACTTTACTTTGCAGCTTTACGGCTGCACGCTCCTGCTCAATGTGCGATTGGAGCTCTTTTTCATAGCCATCTTTCGATTCCATTTTTACTTGTGTTTATGGTGATTGATTGTTGATTTCAAGAAATATTGGAAGTAAAAAAGGCTGTCCACTTTCGCAGACAGCCTTTCAATGATTATCCTAAGTAGGACTTCAGTAATTTGTTTCTCGACGTATGACGCAATCGTCGAATTGCTTTTTCTTTAATTTGACGCACGCGCTCTCGGGTTAAGTTGAACTTCGCGCCAATT